>NZ_JBMNDS010000043.1:0-82473 GCF_052543295.1 Streptomyces sp. SAS_270 | reverse complement strand
CGCACCCCGCACCCGCCCCACACCAGCACCGCCACCGGCACCGGCATCCGCAGGAGCCGGCACACCCACATCCCCAGCGCCCTCCGCGCCACCCTCACCCGCAGACTCACGGCACAACGCCGCAGCAATCAACTCCCGCAACTGCAGCACATACGTCTGCAACGTCGTACGCGCACTACGCGGCGGAGCATCCCCCCACAACTCCTCCACCAGCACGGACAACGGCACCACCTGATCCACATGCAGCGCCAGCAAAGCCAGCACCTGACGAGGCTTCGGCGCACTCGGCGTCACCGACACCCCGTTCTCCCGCACATCCAAAGCACCCAGCAGCCCGATGTCCACGGCGCCTCCCCAGTTAGTCTGCGGCACCCAACACCCTCATTAAAAAACAGCACAGACGGTTTGTCAATGAAGCAGTTTGGCCCCTGAATCGCCTACCCCCGCGCCAAACTCCGAGCTCTACGCCCCCGGCGCGCGCCCCCGCCCACCCTTTCGCCAAGCCCACCGATCGGACACGCCGCGCCCCTGCGTTCCTGCTGTATGCACTCCACAACTACCTGCCGGAACACACGAATCCGCAACTGCCCGCACGAATCCCCGGACGGGCAGACGGAAGCGCCCGAAGGCTGGGCCAGCAGCACGAACCCGTCCGTCGACCCGAAAGGCAAGCACGCCGCTAAACAGACCAGCCGGTTGCTTTTCAGGTCACGTGAGGAAAGGACGACGGAAGCACAGAACGGCTGGACAGCACCCCGCGCGTGGGCAGAACCCTGAAAGGTCCAGACGAGCGGACCACGCCTGGCCATCAACTGATGGGTGGTCCCCACCCCTTGGAACCCCACGACATGGTGATCGTCAAGGACAAGGCCGGGAGGTAAGGACAGTCCGCAATCCCCGAACCAACGCCTCCGCGCAGTCCCCCGCCGAACCAAGACCCGTCATCACCACCGCGGGCGCCCCCCGCTCCCCCGCTCCGACGCCGCTCGCGATCTCATACGCCACCCGGCCACCCGGCCCGCAGCCGGCCAATACCAGCCCGCGCCCCTCCCCCACCACGTCCGGCACCACCGAGGCCGAGGCACCTGTCGCCCCCACCCGCAGCACCACGATCTCCTCGGGCCCCTCATGCACCCGGGCGAACCGCTCGTAGCAGCCTGGTGGCACTCCCGGCACCGCGACCAGGCCCACCACGTCAGCGCCCGGCCGCCCCGGCCGTAGCCGGCGTACCACCGACCGGCGCGGTCGACCTGTCTCACCGAGCGGGCCGTCGGAGCCTGCCGTCCGCGGCGTTCCCTCGACAGGTGCCAGGTTCAGTGCCTGTCCCACCGTCATCGCCGGGTCCCACACCCCGGCCAATGCCCGCAGCAGTTCCACGCACTGCGTCTGCCACCGCGCCGCATCCGCGTCGGACAGCCACGCCCGGTCATGCACGAACGTCAAATCCAGGCCACCGTCCGCCTGATGCCGGGCGGTCACCGTCAACGGCCGTCCCCCGCCACCCTCCAGGCCGACTGCCTCGCCCACCCGCACGCCCAACGCCGCGAGATCACCGAGCACACCGGCCGGCCAGCCCACCCGCCCCTCGAAATCCACCACCGTCTCCGGCCGCACACCGTCCCTTACGGCAGCGGGAGTGGATCCGAAGGCACGTTCCCCGTACGAGGGAACTCCGGCCTCCCAGGTGACCGACGTACGCTCAATGCCACGCAACTCGTCACCATGCTCAGCGCTCTCAGCCTCGGACGGAGCACCACTCCAGTCGCTGATCTGCTCGCCGGACACCCACGGATACGCGTACAGCCCCAGCAGCGCATCCCGCGACTGCCGCAGCAACCCCGCCAGCGGTGCCGTCGGATCCACCCGCAATGTCATCGGCAACGGGCCCCCCAGTCGCCCCGGAATGTGGGCGGCGCCCATCAACGCCACGTCCCGCCCGGACTGTTGCACCCCAAAGCTCACGGGCAGTACGCCCACCGCCCTCGCCGCGCGGTACAACAACAGTGCCCACACCACATGCAGGACGCTCCCTTCGCCCACTCCCCGTACCGCAGCCCAGGACCGCAAGCGCGCCACCTCCCGCGCCCCGAGCCTCGCGTCTGCCCGCCCCCACCCCTCGCCGGCGCCGGCCGCCACATCTGCAGCCGCCCCAGGCGCTACGACCGGGGCGGGCACCACTGGCAGGTCAGGCGTCCAATTCGGCCAGCTCAACGCACCCACCGGCGGCCGCTCCGCCCGCCACCACTCGCGCGCCGCTCCCGTGGCCCGGTCGGCCCGCCACACCGCGTAGTCCCGCACGTCCGGACGCCGCTCCCCACCCGGCAGCGCCCCGCCGCACGCATACGCCCGCAGGAGCTCCCCCACGAGGAGACGTACCCCTCGCTCATCCAGCAGCGCCCGGTGATACGTCACGACCACGCGTGCCGTCGCACCCGCACCCGCACCCGCACCCGCACCCGCACCCGCACCCGCACCAACCATCACCAACAACCGCACCAGAGGCGGCCGGTACAGAGCAAAGCCTCGTCGCCGCTCCCGTACCGCCCACTCCTCCCATGCCTCCGTGCCGGTCGACACCACACGACACGCTTCTTCCGCGCCCGCCTGTCCGAACATCACGAGGCGCGGCGCTGCCACCCAGTCGAAGCCCGCCCGCAGCACCACCTCGCGCTCGACCACCGATGCCCAGGCTTCGGCGAACCACCCCACGTCCAGCGGTCCCCACCACTCCCAGGTCACCTGCCCCACACCCTCGTCCCCTCCGGTCACGGCCTCTCCGCCGCTTTCTCCTCCTGCCCGGGCCCTGATGGTCTCGCCACTCCCGGCGACCGCCGCGCACAGCAGCTCCCGCTGAAAGCCGACGACCGGCACTTCCTCCCGCAGTGAGGGGACCAGCAAATCGGCCAACAGCTCACCCGGTAGCCACGCCACCGCCTCAGAGGACACAGACGACGGGCCGACTTCGCGTCCGGACCCATGCACTTCAGCAGACTCGGACGAGGGGACCGGCAGGACCACAGTCGGGGACATGGAGGAAGAGGCCGTCGAAGAAGTGGTCAGGCCGGACCCGGATTCAGCGGAGCCAATCGCCGTCAGCCTCAGCCGATGACACCCGCCCCCGCCTCCCTCGAGTACGACCGAAATCCCCTCGTACCGACCCGCCAGCCGCGCAACCAGCCGTTCCGCATCAGCCTCGCCCAACGCCCCCCACAGCTCCACCAGCACCGACCCGTTCCCCGGCCCCCCGGCGGCCCCTCGCATCACCGCCGTAGCAACTCCCCCCATCCCACCCCCGCTCATTCCGCACCCCCCACAACAAAACGTTTCTGCAACCCGGACCCACCACCCACCCCACGGGCACCGGATTCGGCGCGGTCGCCAGAAACCGCGTGGCGGTCGGACACAGCACAACGGCCGGACGCCGTACGACGGTTGAACACTGTGCTACGGCTCATGACGCCCGCCTCTCACCACGGGACACGCACACCGGAACGACCTGACACGAACCGGCCCCCGGAAGCCTAATAAGCGCCGGCCCAAGAGGCCCGCTCGCTCCACCACCGGTAAAGCACACCCCAAACCAACCTCAACCACCCGGCCGTGGCGTCGCGCCGGAATTATCCGTCGCGGCCCCCAGGTGTTGAGCTCCAAGGGCGGCCGGTCGGTGGCGAGAAATCGTCCGCCAATGGTCACTGGCGTTGTGGTGGTCTGTGGGTCGGCAGTGGGCTCAGCCGACACTCTCGCCGAAGATCATGCGCTGCCCGCGGGCGGTGTCCATGTACTCGCGGACACGGTGGATCAACCCGTCCCGGAGCTCGAAGACGAAGCAGTAGTCGTTGGCGTAGTGGGCACCGTTGGCCAGAGTCGCCGTCATGGTCTCCTCCACGACCACCCGCTCTCCGTCGGCGTAGAGACCATGAAAGGTGACGGCGACGTCGCGCACGAAGAAGCGGGGAAAGTCCTCGGCGAGGAAATGCACGATCGCTTCTCTGCCGACCAGATGGCTGGGGCCCTCCAGCGCGACGGCAGTAGCGTTTCCCGGCGGCGCCAACCACTCGGCGTCCTCGGTGAAGACCGCGGAGATCAGGTCGGCGTCGTGGCTCGCGAACGCCTTCCAGGCGTTCTGGACGATGGCGCGGCTCTGCTGTGACATGCTCGCGACCGTAGGCGACCCAGGACGAGAGCGCTGGCGACTCTCCGACGTCATCCCCTGAGGCGATCACGGGGGCATGGGCGCGGAACACCGGTCCCATGCCCCCGTGGGTCGTCAGCGTGGCCCGACTGGGTTCAGCCGATCTTGGTCATGGCCCACCGCTGCGGGGAGCCGCCGTTCCAGGACCACTGGATCGTGTTGCTTCCCTCGGTGGTGACGTTGCCGTTGTCGAGGACCCTTCCGCTGCGGCGGTTGGTGAGCCGGTAGGCGCCGTTGCCCAGGGCGGAGATGGCCCACTGCTGCGGGGTACCGGTGTTGGGGGTGTACTGGATGACCGTGGCGCCGTCGGAGGCGGAGTTTCCGTTGTCCAGGGCCTTGTTGCTGTTCAGGCACACCAGCTTGTAGTAGCCGTGCCCGAGGTTGGTGACCTTCCACTGCTGTGGGGTCCCGGTGTTCTGCGTCCACTGGACGACCGCGCCGCCCTCGGTGGTGCGGTTGGAGTTGTCCAGGGCCTTGCCGCTGCGGGCGCACACCAGTCGGTAGGTCCCGTCGGCGAGGACGGCCGGCATGCCGTTGACCTCGACGCAGACCACCGAGACGTCGGCGTTGGGCGCGGTGGCCGGCACCGTGACGTTGATGGTGCCGCCACTGACGGTGTACGAGAGCGTTGTCGAAGGGGCGTTCAGCAGGTAGACGCGGGTGATCGTGTTGTGGACCTCCGGGATCTGGAGCACCCCGTTGGTGGGCCAGGTGAACACATGGGCGAAGAGCTTGCCGCTCTTCGCGGTGCACCTGCCCCAGGACGGCTCGGCGGCGAAGGGGCTTCCGCTGGTGCCGTAGACGCTGTCGCCGTAGGTGGACATCCACGTGGCGAAGCCCTTGAGGACGTTCGTGGTTCCGGTGGTGACGGTGCCGTCGCCCTTGGGGCCGATGTTGAGGAGGTAGTTGCCGTCCCGGGAGGCGACGGTGACCAACTCCTGCAGGAGGGTGTGCACGGACCGGTAGGAGTTCTCCTTGGACGCGTCGTAGCCCCAGGCGCCGTTCATGGTCGCGCAGGTCTCCCACGGCCGGTCCGGCGGAGTCGAGGGCACCGTCTGCTCGGGGCACTGGAAGTCGCCGAGACCGAGATCGCGCTTGACGCGCTCGTTGACGACAAGGCTGGGCTTCCGGCTGATCAGCCAGTTGTACAGATCCTCGCCGTCGGCCTTGACCCACCAGTCGTCGAGCGTGGGCGTGGCGGGGTTGCCGCACCAGTCGCCGTCGAACCACAGGACGGCGGGGTCGTAGCGGTCCAGCAACTCCTGCAACTGTGCCTTCATGTCGGTGATGTAGGCGGTGCGGGCGGCCTGCGAGGACATGGTGGAGTAGACGGTGCTGTGATTGGCGGTCTGGGAGGAGTGGTTCCAGTCCATGATCGAGTAGTAGAGCCCGAACCTGATGCCGCGGCTCTCGCACTCGGTCTTCAACTGGGCCAGCAGATCGGGCTGGTAGCCGCTGTAGTCGCGGAGGTTGTACTCCTTCGTGCCGGTGGTGTCCTTGAAGCTCGCCACGTCGGAGTTCCACATCGCGTAGCCCTCGTGATGCTTGGCGGTGATCACGAGGTACTTCATGCCGGCGTTCTTGGCGAGTTCGGCGATGGTGGCTGCGCTGAAGGAGGTCGGGTTGAAGGGTGCGCTGACCTGGGGCTGGTAGGCCGCCTTGGACCAGTTCTCGCTGTAGAACGCCCACTCGCCGTGACCGCGGTAGGAGTAGGACCCGAAGTGGATGAACATGCCGAACCGGGCCTGGTACCACCAGTCCATCTTCGAGGGGACGGTGTAGGCCTCGGCGGCGTCGGGCCACACCACCTGCGGCAGGCCGAACGCGACGGTCCCTCCGGCGAGGGCGGCGGCCTTGATGAGGGAGCGTCTGCTGAGGGGGGAAGAGGACACGGAGCGGCTCCTGGAGGTCATGGGGCTCAAGGTGGGCGACGTGTGGCGACTCGATGGCCGACGCCGGGCGGCCCGGGAGAACGCGATCGGACCGGCCGCAAGGCGCAGAGCTCACGCCGAGACATAGGATGTATTTTGTAGGCGCCTGGAGAGCTGCGTCCAGAGGCGCGCACTGCTTTCCCGCTGGGATTTACGTGTACAGCTGTTTCTCGGCGGCTACGGCGAATGGATCACCGGACGGCACGCAGGTCGAGCCACGAAACATGGGATCTCATCAGATGCGGCGAGCCGCGAAGTGGGACCGCAGTTCGGCTTCCTCACCCCGCGGCCGCTGCCTCCGCGCCGGCGCCGTCACGGCTTGATCGGCTTCACCTTCCTGTCGACGCCGTTCACCCGCACCGTGATGCTCCGCCGGCTTCGCGCCCGGTCGGCCACGATCTTGTAGGACGTGACCTTGCCGTCCCGCCACTCACAGCTGACCCCGTAACCGCCACGAGCGCGGAGCCCGGTGAAGGAACCCTTGGCCCTCCATTCGTCCGGCACGGCGGGCAGCAGATGGATGACGCCGTCATGACTCTGCAGGAGCATCTCCGCCACGGCACCCGAGATGCCGAAGTTGCCGTCCATCTGGAAGGGCGGGTGGTTGCAGAACAGGTTGGGCAGCGTGTTGTAGGTCAGCAGTCCGCGCAGCATGACCTGGGCGCGTTGTCCGTCGCCGAGACGGGCGAAGAGGGCTGCCCGCCAGGGCCAGGTCCACGAGCGGCGGCTGTCGCCGGACACCGTCGCGGGCGTGAACGGGACGCCTTCCTTCTCACCGCACCGTGCCTTGAGCGAGACGAGGGCGGCGGCTGCGAAGTCGGGTGTCTTCGTGGTGATCTGACGGCCCGGGTAGACCGCGAAGAGGTGCGAGGTGTGGCGGTGGATGTCGGTGGAGCTGTCGATGTCCTCCTGCCACTCCTGCAGTTGACCCCATCTGCCGATCTTGTTCGGTGCGAGACGCGCCTGCATGTGCGTGACCTTGGCCCGGTAGGCGGGGTCGGCCTTGAGGACCGTCTCGCAGTCCAGGTAGTTCTGGAACAGGTCCCAGATGATCTGCTGGTCGTACATCACGCCGTCCTCGCGCGGCCCGTGCTCGGGGGACCAGCCGTTCGGCGCGACGAGGAGTCCGTCCTCACGCTCCTTGAGGTGGCCCTCCCAGAATTCGCAGATCTCCTTGATCATCGGGTAGGCGACGGTACGGAGGTAGCCCATGTCCTGGGTGAACGCCCAGTGCTCGTACAGGTGTTGCGCGTACCAGGCGCTCGCGACGGTGTTCCATTCCCATGCGTTGCCGCCGAAGATGCTCTGGCTGGTGCGGGCGGTCCAGCCGCGCGAGTCCTTGCCGAAGGCGTTGCGGGTGGCCACCCGGCTGGGCACCGCCACCTGCTTGACGAACTCGACGAGTGCTTCGTGGCACTCGGGCAGGTTCGTCGTCTCGGCCCCCCAGTAGTTCATCTGGACATTGATGTTGGTGTGGTAGTCGGAGGCCCAGGCCGGCGCGTTGCTGTCGTTCCACAGACCCTGGAGGTTGGCGGGCAGACCCCTCGGGCGCGAGGAACTGATGAGCAGGTATCGGCCGTAGTCGAACATCGTCTGTTCGAGCGTCGGGTCCTGCCCGCCCGCCGCGTAGCGCGCCAGCCGGGCGTCGGTCGGCAGGGTGACGGCGGCGGCGTCGGACGTACCCCAGTTGACGGAGACGCGCTTCATGAGGGCGCGCATCCCGGCCGTGTGCTCGTCGCGCATCTTGTCGTAGGAGCGGGCGGCGGCCTTGGCGATCGCTTTGGCGATGACCGGTTCCGGATCGGCTCCGCGCCACCCGGCGGCCGCGTCGAGCTTGTAGTCGGTGCGGGCGTCGAGGATCAGCGTCAGGGTCGTGCAGCCGCTGAATCGAAGCAGCGACCCGTCTGCGCTGAAGTCGCCGTCGGTGTGCGCGACCTGGACGGTGCACGCGTGCTTGAGGCCGTTGCCCATGACGCCGCGGAAGGCGATCCGTCGAGCACCGGCGTCGACTGTCGTCGGGGCGTCCTCTTGTCCGGACGTCAGGGAGATCGCTCCGGAGAGTCCCCGGGCGCTTTCCGATGTGTACCGGAAGACCATGACGTCCGCGGACCGGCCGGCGAAGGCCTCGCGCAGGACGCGCCGGCCCGGTGTGCCGAAGCGGGTGGTATGGATTCCCTCGACAAAGTCCAGAGCGCGCTGGTAGTCGACGAACGCGCGCTGCGTGCGCGTGTCGAACGCCCCGCCTTCCAGGGCGACTTCCGCGATCTGGAATCCGGTGGACGACTCGCCGGGTGTGAACGTGAGGCGGTAGGTGCGGTAGGCCGTGCTGTTGGTGATCCGGTAGGTCCGGCTCTCGCCGCGGCCGGCGAAGGGCGCGCCGGGGTTCTGGGTGTCGAGGGTCACCCAGGCCTGGCCGTCCTGTGACGCCTCCAGCGTCCATCGCCGGGGGTCGTCCTGCGGGCGGTCCGGGGCCGTCGTCAGTGTGTACGAGGTGACGGCGGCCGCGCGCTGGAGGTCGGTCTGCCAGATGATCGTTGGTGCGTCGGCCTCGACTCGCCAGACCGTGGCCGGATCCCGGTCCACCGAGCCCGAGATGCCCGTGGCCGGGGATCCCGTCCCGGCACCGGACCCCTCGGCGTGCCCGCTGGGCGACGACAGGAACATCGATCCGCCCGCGAGGTCGACGCCGGACAGACCGATCTCGCTCACCTGGAAGTGGCTGACTCCTGCCTTGGGGACGAAGTCGAACCGGTAGAAGCGGTAGGACCCGGCCTGGTCGCAGGTGAATTCCTTTGTCTGGAAACGGCTTTCGAAGGGCGCCACCAGGGTGCGGCTGTCCAGCGTGGTCCACGTGGCGCCGTCGGCGGAGCCGTGGAAGGTCCACTCCTGCGGGTCGCGCTGCGGCACGTCGTTGGCACTCGTCAGACGGTAGGACGCGACTTCGACGGGGTCGGGGAGCTCGACCTGCCACTGAACCTTCGGACCTGGCCCCTCGATGCACCACTTGGTGCTCGGGCCGGCGTCGTAGGTCTTGTCCACCCCTTCCGACGAGGAGGTGCGGTAGGGGCCACCGGGGGCCGTCACCTTCGCACGGTCGGCGAAGGTGACGACGACGTCACCGAAGTTCCGGTACGAGCCGAAGCCGGTCATGCCGGTGTCGAACGCGCTGTCCGGCCGGCCCGCCAGCGCGTTGTCGTAGTTGTTGACCCCGCCCCACAGACTCTGCTCGTTGAACTGGATGCGCTCCTGGTCGGGGTCGGCGAAGAGCATGGCGCCGAGCCGGCCGTTGCCGATCGGCAGCGCCTGCGACTGCCAGTCCATGGCAGGGACCGGATACTTCAGCGCGTTGCGCGAGAGGGCCGGCCAATGCACGGCGGACCCCGCGGAGACGGCAGCGACGGCCTGCCCCGCAGAAGTGCCGTCGGTCAGCTGCGTGATCAGAGGAGTGAAGGCGAGGGCACCGCTGAACTTCAGGACGCTTCTCCGCTGCGGTTGGGGCTCGTTGGTCACGGCAAGATCTCCCAGCCATTGATGTGCCGACGTAGAGGAAGGGCAACCCTCATCGGATTCGCCGAGGGCATGTCATCCTTGCCCAGCGAGAGATCGGATGTCTAGAGGGTGCACTGCGTCGAACAGATCCTTTGCCGTCAACGGCCGCCCGGCCCCTCAACGACCAATAACGGCAGCCACCTTGAGGAAGGCCCCACTTCGTCCCACCAGCGAGGCATCGCCCACGAGACGGCCAACACATCGGATGTTAAGTCAAAGGAACGCGGGTCAGGCCGTAGGTCCGCACAGCGGTTCCGGTGAAGACCTCCTGACGCTCCGCCCGGTCGAGCCAGGCCGTCAACTCCCCTGCGGTGGAGACGACTTCGGCGTAGGAGGCGGCGAGTCGGCAGACGGGCCAGTCCGAGCCGAACATCAGCCGCTCGGGGCCGAAGGCGTCCAGGACCGTTTCGGCGTACGGCCTGAGTTCCTGCGTGGTCCAGGAACCCCAGTCCGCTTCTGTGACCAGGCCGGACAGTTTGCAGACGGTGTTGGGGAGGGCGGCGAGCGATCGGGCCTCCTGCGCCCAGGGCTCGAGGGCGCCGGAAGCGATGGGGGGCTTGCCGAGGTGGTCGAGGACGAACGTGAGGTCCGGCAGCCGTGCGGCGGCCTCGGTGGCGGCCATGAGTTGATGAGGCTTCACCACGACGTCGTAGACAAGTCCCGCTTCGGCGACCGCGACCAGACCGCGCAGTACGTCGGGGCGCACGAGCCAGCGGGGGTCCGGCTCTCCCTGTACCTGGTGGCGGACGCCCACCAGGTACTCGCCGCCGGGGCCTTCGCGCAGTGCGGCCAGAGTGTCGGCGACATCGGGGGCGGTCAGGTCGGTCCAGCCGACGACACCGGCGACCAGATCGCTTCGCGCGGCCAGGGACAGGAACTCGGGCGTCTCCTCCGGCACGGTGACCGTCTGCACCAGCACGGTGGCGGTGACCCCGGCCGCGCGGGCCTCCGGCTCCAGATCGACGATGCCGAAGTCGCGGCGCAACGGGGCCAGTTCGGCGCCGACGATCCAGTCCTGGTCGCGAACGGACAGATCCCACACGTGGTGGTGGGCGTCGACGACGCCCGGCCCGGGACGGGGCACGGTCACAGTTGCCACACCACGGGCAGCGAGGCGTCCCCGCCCTGGGCGGAGTAGTCGTGGACGACGTCCAGCAGTCCGCTCATCCGCGCCTGCCAGGCGATGTTGACCGGCAGCTTCTCGAGTTCGGCGATCATCGACCCGTAGTCGTCGACCTCCAGCACGTGGAACAGGTCGGTGCCGCTGCGCCATATGGTCCACTCGCTCACGCCGGCGGTGCGGATGGCAGCGGTCAACTCCTCGGGCACCTCGCGGTGTGCGGCCTCGTACTCCTCGACGCGGTCGGCACGCACCCTCGTGTGCAGGGCGACCCTCATGACAGCTCCTTCGACGGCGTGGAGAGGGGCACGGGCGTGCCCTCGGCCAGCAATCCCTCCGCGTGCAGTTCCTCCCACAGCGCGTCGGGAATCGGACGGCGCAGCTGCTCCACCGTGTCGCGGACCTCCTCAGCGGTCCGCGCACCGGTCAGCACGCTCGCGACCGCAGGATGGCCGAACGGGAAGCGCAGCGCGGCGGCGCGCAGCGGCACGCCGTGCCGTTCGGTGACCTCCAGCAGGCGGAGTGCGCGGTCCAGTACCGGCTGCGGCGCGGGGGCGTAGTCGTAGGTGGCGCCCGGCCTCGGGGCGGTGAGGAGCCCGGAGTTGAAGACGCCGCCGATCATCACTCTGCGGCCGCGGGCGGCGGCTTCCGGCAGCAGCTCCGCGAGCCCGTCCTGCTCCAGGAGGGTGTAGCGGCCGGCCAGCAGGACGACGTCGATGTCGGTCTCGCGCAGGAAACGGGCGGGCAGTGCGGACTGGTTCATCCCGACGCCGATCGCCCCGACCACGCCTTCGGCGCGCAGCCGCTCCAGCGCCGGGTAGGCCTCGCGCAGCGCCTGCTCGGCGTGGTCGTCCGGGTCGTGCAGCAAGGCGATGTCGACCCGGTCGAGGCCGAGGCGGTCAAGGCTTGCCGCCAGGGAGCGCAGCACTCCGTCGGCGCTGAAGTCCCAGACGCGGCGGTGGGTGGCGGAGACGGCGAAGCCGTTCGCGAGGTCGTCGTCGTGACTGTCCTGCTTGTTCGGTACGAGGAGGCGGCCGACCTTGGTGGAGACGGTGTACGTGTCCCGGGGGCGGCCGCGCAGAGCCGTGCCGAGGCGCCGCTCCGAGAGGCCCAGCCCGTAGTGGGGCGCGGTGTCGAAGGTGCGGATACCGGCATCCCAGGCCGCGTCCACCGTGGCGTGGGCGGCCTCCTCGGTGACCGGGCGGAAGAGGTTGCCGATGCCCGCGCAGCCGAGTGCCATTTGCGTGACCTCGACCGCGCCGGTGCCCAGTGTCGTGGTCCTCACGGCTGGGCCGCCGGGCGCAGCCGGAGCCCCTGCATGCCGCCGTCCACCGCGAGCGAGGTGCCGGTGACGCTGGCCGCGGCGGGACCGGCGAGGTAGACGATGGCCGCCGCCACCTCGGCGGCGGTGACCAGGCGGCCCATGGGCTGGCGGGCGTTGAGGGCGGCGCGTTCGGCCTCGGGGTCGTCGGCGGCGTCCAGCAGCCTTCCCACCCAGGGGGTGTCGGCGGTGCCGGGGTTGACGCAGTTGACGCGGATGCCCTCGCGGACGTGGTCGGCGGCCATCGCCAGAGTGAGGGACAGCACGGCGCCCTTGCTGGCGCAGTACAGGGCGCGCTGCTGGAGTCCGGCGGTGGCCCCGATGGAGCAGGTGTTGACGACGGCGGGGTGCGCTGAGCGGCGCAGATGGGGCAGGGCCGCTCGGGTGGTGCGGACGATTCCGAGAACGTTGATGTCCAGGACGCGGTGCCACTGTTCGTCCGGGTTGTCCTCGACGGTGCCCACGGCGCCGATGCCCGCGTTGTTGACGAGGATGTCGATGCCGCCGAGTTCGGTGGCCGCGGCCTCCACTGCGGCTCGTACGGAGGTGTCGTCGGCGACGTCGGCCTTGAGGGCGAGCAGCGGCTCCGGGACACCGTCCGGGGCGAGGTCGAGCACGGCGACTGCCGCGCCCTGCGCGGCCAGCTCACGGGCGGTGGCCAGTCCGATTCCGGAGGCGCCACCGGTGACCAGGGCCCTGAGGCCGGTCAGATCAGTCATGCCACATCCTCCTGGCTCGCGCGCTCGACGCGGTCGGCGGCCCAGAACGTTCCGTCCGGGTAGCGGTACTCGGCGATGGACTCCTCCCGCATCGTGGCGGAGAAGCCGGAGGCGAGTGGTGCGGTGTAGTGGCCGTCGCGCATCACCACAGGATCGATGAAGTGCTGGTGCAGGTGGTCGACGTACTCGATGACGCGGTTCTCGGTGGTGCCCGACAGCGCCAGGTAGTCGAACATCGAAAGGTGCTGCACAAGCTCGCACAGCCCCACTCCCCCGGCGTGCGGACACACCGGCACGCCGAACTTGGCGGCGAGCAGCAGGATGGCGAGGTTCTCGTTGACTCCGCCGACCCGGGCCGCGTCGATCTGGAGGACGTCGATGGCGCCGGCCTGGAGGAGCTGTTTGAAGACGATGCGGTTCTGCACGTGCTCACCGGTGGCGACCTTCACCGGCGCCACCGCCTGGCGTACGGTCGCGTGTCCGAGGACGTCGTCGGGGCTGGTGGGTTCCTCGATCCAGTACGGGTTGAACTCGGCGAGGGCGTTGGTCCACTCGATCGCCTCGTCCACGTTCCATCGCTGGTTGGCGTCGATGGCGATGCGTATGCCGTCGCCGACGGCGGCGCGGGCGGCGCGCAGCCGTCGGGTGTCGTCGTCGAGGTCGGCGCCGACCTTGAGCTTGATCTGGGTGAAGCCGTCGGCGACGGCCTGCTTGGCGAGCCGGGTGAGCTTTTCGTCGGAGTAGCCGAGCCAGCCGGGCGAGGTGGTGTAGCCGGGGTAGCCGCGTTGCAGCAGGAGCGCCTCGCGCTCGGCCAGCCCCGTACGGCCCTCGCGCAGGAGGACGAGGGCCTCCTCGGGGGTGAGGACGTCGGCGATGTAGCGGAAGTCCACCTGGGAGACCAGCCACTCAGGGGAGGCATGGGCGAGCAGCTGCCACAGCGGTTTGCCCTCCCGCTTGGCGGCGAGATCCCACACCGCGTTGACGACGGCACCGATCGCCATGTGCATCACGCCCTTCTCGGGGCCGAGCCAGCGCAATTGGCTGTCGCCGATCAGGTCGCGGCTGAGCGAGCCCGGGTCGGCGCACAGCTCCGCCACGCGGCGCCCGACCACATGGGAGCGCAGCGCGTTGATCGCGGCGACCTGGACGTCGTTGCCGCGTCCGATGGTGAAGGTGAAGCCGTGGCCTTCGCACCCGTCACCGGCATCGGTGCGCAGCACCACGTAGGCGGCGGAGTAGTCGGGATCCGGGTTCATCGCGTCCGAACCGTCCAGTTCCCGGGAGGTCGGGAAGCGGACGTCGTAGGTGTCGACCGCGGTGATCCGGGGCGAGGTTGCAGTCAAGGGTGTGCCTTTCACGCTTGGCCGAAGGTCTGGCGCTGGCTGCCGAGCCCGTCCACGGAGAGCTCGACGGTGTCACCGGAACGCAGATAGGGGGTGCCGGGCAGGCCGAGGGCCACGCCCGCGGGTGTCCCGGTGTTGATCACGTCGCCCGGCTCCAGGACCATGTACTGGCTCAGGTACGCCACGATGTGGTCGACCGGGAAGATCATGTCGCTGGTGTGGCCGTCCTGCCGCTTCACGCCGTTGACGCTCAGGTGCAGTCCGAGGTTCTGGGGGTCGCCGGCCTCGTCGGCGGTGACCAGCCAGGGGCCGAGCGGGTTGAAGGTCTCGCAGGACTTGCCCAGGTCCCACTGGGAGGAGTACTCCAGCTGGAACTCACGCTCCGAGACGTCATGGCTGACCGCGTACCCCGCGATCACGGCCCGCGCTGCTTCGGGACTGTCGAGATAGCGCGCCCGGCGGCCGATGACGACGGCGAGTTCGACCTCCCAGTCGGTCTTCGTTGAGCCGCGAGGGATCAGCACTTCGTCGTAGGGGCCCACGACCGTGCCCGGGTCCTTCATGAAGACCACCGGACGCGGGGGGATCGGTGCGCCGGTCTCGGCGGCGTGATCGCGGTAGTTCAGACCGACGCAGACGATCTTTCCGGGGCGGGTGACAGGTGCGCCGATCCGCAGGCCTTCCGCGTCCAGTTCGGGCAGCGTGCCCGAGGCGATGGCCGCACGGGCCCGGCTCACGCCGTCCGAGGCGAGGAAGGCACCGTCGATGTCCGAGGCCACGGAGGAGAGGTCCAGCAGCCGGCCGTCGTCGGTGCGGGCGGCGGGCCGTTCTTCGCCCGGGGCGCCGACTCGTAGCAGTTTCACTGGGCAACTCCCTGGTGCAGGACGGATCTCAGTCAGTCATCGGATGTATGACGGCACCGCGACTGTAGATGCATAAGGACCGACTGGCAATGGATACCTCGGATGTATTGGCAGCTCCACAACTTTCACCTGGTCAACATGGGCGCTTTCTCCTGTCCGGGGGAAGTGCGTACGACCCACCCTCCGATGATTCCGAGCGCGACGCCACAACGGTCATCTCCCCTATGAGGTCGGATACGACTCACCCGCAGAGCCCCTCGACAGAGGGATGCACCCCTCGACCACGCCTCCTCAATGCGTCGACAAGGACGTTCCCAAGGGCTCCGTTGCCGAATCGTGAGCTGTGTCCACGGACCGCCCGCTCACCGGCGATGCAGGAAAACCACAGGTCGGACACGGTGAAGGCAGGCATGACAGATCCACTCGGCAAGCCGTCCGCGGCCTGCGGCACGAGGTCACTCAATTCGTCGGCCCGGAACTCTTGTCAACGTCGGCAACGCCGTCGTAACGTCCTCGACGTCCCGAGATACATCGGAGGAATGGTCGGGAAAGCCCCCCATACCCCGTTCTACCTGCGCAGTCGGACCGCCCGGCCTCCGTCTTCTCGGTCACCGGCTGACCCTCACACCGTCACTTCCGCCCCGCCGGGCGCGATCCGCACCTCCCTGTGCCGACCGCCGCCGGTCCGGGCGGCTGCCCCGCCTCCCCTCGGGCGAGGCAGCCACCCCTCCCACCCTCACCCTGCGGCGCCCAGCCCCGGCTAAGGAGAGAACACGGCTATGAAGCTCGCTCGCACCCGTTCCACCATCACTGCCGCCACCGCCGTGCTCGCGGTACTGGCCCTTGCCACCGCGTGCAACCGCGAGAGCTCGGACTCGGACTCGGCAGGCGGCGGCAAGTCCGCCGCCATCGGTATCGACCTGCCGCGTTCCGACTCCGACTTCTGGAACTCCTACGCGCAGTACGTGAAGAAGGACATCAAGTCCGACGGCATCAACGCCCTGCCGCTGAGCAACTCGCAGAACGACGTCACCAAGCTGGTCGCCAACGTCCAGGTGTTCCAGAACACCGGGGCCAAGGCCGTCGTCATGGCACCGCAGGACACCGGCGCCATCGCCTCGACCCTCGGCACCCTGTCGGCGGCGAAGATCCCGGTGGTCAGCGTCGACACCCGGCCGGACAAGGGCGACGTCTACATGGTGGTCCGCGCCGACAACCGGGCGTACGGCACCAAGGCCTGCGAGTTCCTCGGCAAGCAGCTGAACGGCAAGGGCAAGGTCGCCGAGCTGCAGGGCGCCCTGGACTCCATCAACGGGCGCGACCGCTCCGAGGCGTTCGCCGCGTGCATGAAGACGAAGTTCCCGAAGATCAAGGTCTATGAACTGCCCACCGACTGGAAGGGCGACGTGGCCTCCGCCAAGCTCCAGTCACTGCTCGCCCAGCACCCGGACCTGAACGGCATCTACATGCAGGCCGGTGGCGTCTTCCTGCAGCCCACCCTGGCGTTGCTGGAGCAGAAGGGCCTGCTCAAGCCGGCCGGCGCGAAGGGCCACATCTCGATCATCTCCAACGACGGCATCCCGCAGGAGTTCGACGCGATCCGCAAGGGCAAGATCGACGCCACCGTCTCGCAGCCCGCCGACCTCTACGCCAAGTACGCCCTGTACTACGCCAAGGCCGCGACAGAGGGCAAGACCTTCAAGACGGGCAAGACCGACCACGACTCCACCATTGTCAAGATCCCCAACGGCCTGGAGGACCAGCTGCCCGCCCCGCTGGTGACCAAGGACAACGTGGACGACAAGGCCCTGTGGGGCAACAACGTCGGCTGACCCCGGCAGCTCACGCCCGCGGTGCGGAGAGACGGGTGGTTCCCTCTCTCCCCCCCCCACCGCGCCACACCACACGTTTCCCGGCCCCCAGCATCCGCACACGAAGGACGGTATCCACCATGGCGGACACCGCGACCGCCCCGGCGACGGGCCCCTGGCATCCGGCCCCGGTGGCCGAGGCGACCGGCATCAGCAAACGGTTCGGCGCCACCGTCGCCCTGCGCGACGCACGGATCAGCATCGCAGCGGGCGAGTCGCACGCCCTCGTCGGCCGCAACGGCGCCGGCAAGTCGACACTCGTGTCCATCCTGACCGGCCTCCAGCAGCCCGACACCGGAACGCTGCGCTTCTCGGGCGAGCCGGCACCGGCCGTCGGTGACATCGACGCCTGGCGCTCCCGCGTCGCCTGCGTGTACCAGCGCTCCACGATCATCGGGGATCTGACCGTCGCCGAGAACCTCTTCCTGAACCGGCAGAGCACCGGCGCGGTCCAGCCCATCCGCTGGAAGCAACTCCGGCTCCGTGCCCAGGAGTTGCTCAGCGAGTACGGCGTGGCCGTCGACCCCGCCGCGCGGGCCAAGGACCTCACCGTCGAGCAACGGCAGTTCGTCGAGATCGCCCGGGCGCTGTCCTTCGGCGCCCGCTTCATCATCCTCGACGAGCCGACCGCCAAGCTCGACGCCCGCGGTATCGGCCGTCTCTTCGACAAGCTCCGCGACCTCCAGCGCCAGGGCGTCGCCTTCCTCTTCATCTCCCACCATCTGCAAGAGGTGTACGACCTCTGCAGCACGGTCACGGTCTACCGCGACGCGGCTCACATCCTCACCGCGCCCGTGGCCGAGCTCGGTCACCAGGCGCTGGTCGAGGCCATGACCGGAGAGTCCGCCTCCGTCGAGGTCGTGACCGTGGGCAAGAGCGGCGCCCCGGCCGCGCAGGCCGGCTCCGCGGAGCTGCTGACGATCGACGGGCTGACGCTGCCCGGTGCCTGCGAGGAACTCTCGCTGTCGGTCCGCGGGGGCGAGGTGGTCGGCCTCGCCGGTGCCGCGGCCAGCGGAAATGTACGGGTGGGCGAGGCCGTCGCCGGTCTGCACCGTGCCAAGGACGGCAGGATCTCGGTCGGCGGCCGGAGCGTGCGCACCGGAAGCGTGCCGTCCGCTCTCAAGGCCGGAGTCGGTCTGGTCCCCGAGGACCGTCACGTGCAGGGGCTGGTCAACAACCGCAGCGTGGCGGAGAACGCGACGCTGACCGTCACCGACCAACTAGGCCCGTTCGGTACGGTGCTGCCCTCCAGGACCAGGGTCTTCGCCCAGCGCATGATCCGGGATCTCGACATCAAGACCCCGGGAGCCGCCACCCCGGTCTCCGCCCTCTCCGGCGGCAACCAGCAGAAGGTGGTCGTCGCCCGCGCCCTCGCCACCGACCCCCACGTCCTGGTGGCCATCCGGCCCACCAACGGCGTGGACGTCAAGTCCAAGGAGTTCCTGCTCGGCAGGATCCGGCAGATCGCCGACGGCGGCAAGGCCGCGCTGATCGTCTCCGACGAACTCGACGACCTCAAGGTGTGCGACCGGGTCGTCGTCATGTTCCACGGCCAGGTGGTCGCCGAATTCGAGCGCGGCTGGAAGGACGAGGACGTCGTCGCCGCGATCGAGGGCATCGCCGCCTCCCCCGCCGTATCCCCCGCATCCGGCACCGACGAGCACGGAAGGTAGTCATGTCCGCCACCACAGATCTCACCGAGGCCGCAGCGAACGCGGCGGAGCCGGCCGCCGCGGACACCGCCCGCCGCCGGATCGACCTCGGCCGCTTCCGCGAACTGTCCCTGGTCCCCGCCATCCTCGTGCTGGGCCTGATCGGGTTCATCGTCTCGCCGGCCTTCCTCACCGCCGACAACCTCATCGGCGTAGCCCAGCAGTCCACCGAGCTGAGCCTGCTGGTCCTCGCGACGACGTTCATCCTGATCTGCGGACGGATGGACCTCTCCCTGGAGTCCACCATCGGCGTGGCTCCCGTCATCGCCGTCTGGCTGGTCCTGCCCACCAGCGGAGGCCGGTTCAACGGCCTCGGCCTGCTCCCCGAGTGGACAGCCATCCCGCTCTGCCTGCTGGTCGGCGCGATCATCGGCGCCGTCAACGGCTTCCTGATCCTCAAGCTGCGCCTGAACGGCTTCATCGTCACGCTCGGCGGCCTGACCATGCTGCGCGGCCTGCAGGTCGCCCTGTCCGAGGGGCAGTCCATCGTCGACCTGCCGCCGTCGTTCACCTACCTGGGCAAGGCGTCCTGGCTGGGCATGCCCGCCGCCATCTGGGTGTGCGCGGTGCTCTTCGCCATCGGCGGCAGCGCGCTGGCCTGGCTGAGGCACGGCCGCGCTCTCTACGCGATCGGCGGCAACTCGGAGGCAGCCCGCACCGCCGGTGTCCGCGTCGACCGCATCGTGTGGATCGTCCTCATCGTCGGCAGCGTGCTCGCCGCGTTCGCCGGCATCCTCTACAGCGGCCACTACGGCTCCATCTCCGCGACCCAGGGCAGCGGTTGGATCTTCCAGGTCTTCGCCGCGACCGTCATCGGCGGGGTGAGCCTCAACGGCGGCAAGGGCTCGGTGTTCGGCGCCCTGACGGGTGTGCTGACGCTCCAGCTCGTCGTCAACGTGATGACGCTGGCAGGCGTACCGCCACTGTGGAACCAGTTCCTCAACGGCGCCATCATCATCGTCGCCCTGATCATCTCCCGCTTCGCCTCCGGCGAGAAGCAGGAGTAGCCGCGCCGAGATCGGCTCCGCCCGGCCCACGGCCCCGGCGGAGCCGACACCCCCACACCCGGTACGGAGAGGCACGCTCGTGGCACTGACCGACGAGGCCATCGACAAGATCAAGACGATGATCGTCGCCGGCGAACTCGCGCCCGGCTCCCGCCTGCCCAAGGAGGAGATCCTCGCCCAGAAGCTCGGCCTGTCGCGGAGTTCACTGCGTGAGGCCGTCCGGGCCCTGACCGCCATGCGGATCCTGATCACCCGGCAGGGCGACGGCACCTACGTCTCCAGCCTGGAGCCCCATCTGCTGCTGGAGAGCCTCTCCTTCGCCGCTGATGTCTCCCAGGGCGCGACCGCCCTGCAACTGCTCCAGGTACGCAGGCTCCTGGAACCGCAGGCCACCGGCATGGCGGCCGCTCTGCTGCAGCCGGACGACCTCCAGGAGCTGCGCCACCTCCTCGACCAGTGCCGATCCGCCGCCGACGTCGAGGAGTTCGTCGCCCACGACATCGCCTTCCACCTCAGGATCGTCGAAGCCGTCGGCAACCCGGTGCTGTCCATGCTGCTGCGCGTCCTCTCGACCCGCACCCAGCGCGTACGCATCATCCGCGGCAGTCGGACACGTCAGGCTCTGGACAACGCCCATCACGACCACGAGGCCATCCTCCGCGCTCTCCATTCACATGACGCCCTCTTGGCCATCTCCGCCGCGACCGTCCACATCACGGCCGTCGAACAGTGGCTGGCGGCCAGCCTCAACGACGACGCGCTGCAAGCCATCAACAGCTGATACGGAAAGACCTGCCCATGATTTGGCACCGTTTTGGATAACGTACGTCGGTATCGTCCGCCGGGACCAGCTGACACGTCACACTGACCGGTGGAGGGGGGACGAGTGCGACGGTGTTCTGCCGGCGCGCCATCCCGCAGTGTCGCGTCGTCTTGGGGAAGGCGGCGAGCGGACCGGTGGGGGGAACGCATGACGCAGTCGCTTCCGGGGCAACGCCCTGCGCAGGAGCGGGTGTTGACGGGGCGCAGGGGGCTTCCGGTCGTCGTGGTGGGTGCCGGGCCGTACGGGTTGTCAGTGGCCGCACATCTGCGCGCCGCGCGTGTGCCGGTGCGCATCTTCGGTGAGGTGTTGGGTAGTTGGCGGCACGCCATGGCGACAGGGATGTTCCTCAAGTCGACCCCGGCGGCCACGGACCTGTCCGCGCCGGAGCCCGGCGGGCGGCTGGCCGACTTCCGCCGTGTGCACGGTGAGCCGGAGCTGACCGAGCTGACACCGATCCCGTGCGATGTGTTCGTGCGGTACGGGCAATGGTTCCAGAAGCGGTACGTCGGTGAGATCGATCCCGGGCGGGTCGTTGGCGTCGACCGCGACGGCGCCGGTTTCCGCGTCCGGCTGGACGACGGGCAGGAACTCGCGGCCTCCGCCGTCGTCGTGGCCACCGGCCTCAACGGCCTGGCACACATCCCGGAGGAGTTGCGCCGGCTCGTCCCCGAAGGGCCCGGGCCTGCCGCCCTGGTGTCGCACACCAGCCACCACACCGACCTGTCGCGGTACGCCGGCCGGAGGGTCGCGGTGATCGGCGGCGGCCAGTCCGCGCTGGAGAGCGCCGCGCTGTTGCACGAGGCCGGCGCCGAAGCGCAGGTGCTGGTCCGGGAGCGGCGGGTGCTGTGGGGCATGACGCCGGACCTGGCCCGGCCATGGCCCCAGCGGCTCACCAAGCCCGCGTCCCCGCTGGGCACGGGCTGGATCCTGGCCGCCGTGTGCAAGGCACCGGGTGGCGTACGGCGGCTGCCCCCGTCCGCCCGACTGCTTTTGTTCCGGCGGGCGTTGGGGCCATCGGGCGGATGGTGGCTCCGTGACCGGGTCGAGGGCGTCGTACCCGTGCGCACCGCGTGCCAGGTCACCGGCGCGGCAGCCGAAGGAGACACCGTACGGCTGGCGCTCGCGGGCCCCCGGGGCATTTCGGAGACGCTGGTCGTCGACCATGTGCTCGCGGCCACCGGCTACCGCCTCGCCCTGGACGCCGTGCCCTTCCTGACGTCCGGGCTGCGAGCGGCCGTGGCATGCGTGCCTGGCTCGAAAGCGCCGGACCTGACCGGCGCGTTCGAGTCCTCGGTTCCCGGCCTGTACTTCACCGGATCGCTCGCTGCTCCCATGTTCGGCCCGATGATGCGGTTCGTCGCGGGCACGGAGTACGCGGCGACCCACATCGCCGGACACCTCACCCGCCGGACCGCCGCAGTCTGAGCATGTCGGAGGAAGGGGCCGATGCGGACCGGCTGCAGGCGCAACGCGGTCAGCCCCGTCAGGGGACCTCGGGGCCGCCGTAGTCGCTCATCGCGTCGATGAGCCAGCGGGCCAGGTAGTCGGCGAACGAGGAGCGCGGCAACAGGCGGTACGTCGGCGGGAGCTGGAGAGCGTGGACCCCCTGCGCAGCGGCACCACCGATCTCATGCACCTGGACCTTCGCGTCCACCGTGCCGTCTACGCCGCCGCGCACAACCCGTACCTGCAGGACACCCTCGTCCGCCACGACAACCTGGCCACCCGCATCTGGTGCCTGTTCATCGACCGGCTGTCCGACATGGCCGGCCACGTGGAAGAGCACGGTCCGCTGATCGAGGCGATCGTCGACGGTGAGCCGGAGAAGGCGGCGCAGCTGGCCCGCAGTCACGTCGAGGACTTCGAACGGGCCATTCGCGGGGCCATCTGAGAGGCCGCCCGGGACCGCCGACTCGCTTGACGAGAATCCAGCGGTGCAACCGGTGCGGTGCCCGGGGCAGTTGTCGGCTGCTGAGCGGCGACCTCCGAGGGGAAGTCGAACTGCGGGGCCGATGCGTGCGGTTACTCAGCCGACCGGAGCAAACCGCTCGGCTCCCTGGTCTCCTGTGCCGCCGCCGCGCGCCGCGGATCCGGCAACGGCGCGCTCGGGGCGGGCCACCAGAATGGAATGCTGCAGCTTCACCAGCGTGGCCGACGGTTCCAGACCCAGTTCCCTGACGAGCACCGCGCGCAACCGGTGGTACGCCTCAAGTGCCTCACCGCGGCGGCCCGCTCGGTACAGAGCGACCATGAACTGTCCGCACAGGCCCTCGTGCAGGGGATATCGGCTCACCAACACCGTCAGCTCGGCCAGCAGTTCGCGATGCCGCCCCAGCTGCAGGTCGGCTTCGATCCGTCGTTCCAACGCGCACAACCGAGCCTCCTCCAGGCGCCGTACCTCCCCCTGCAGATGCGTCCCCGCGCGCACCCCGGCCAACGCCGGACCGCTCCACAGGCCCAGGGCCCGGCGCAGCAGTGCGGCAGCCCCCGCACAGTCCCCCGCGTCCATCGCCCGATATCCCGAGCCTGCCATGCGCTCGAACTCGCCTACGTCACACCCGCCGCCACCGCTTCTCAGCACATAGCCCCCGGGCACGGTCAACAGCACGTCCTTCGCATGGCAGTCGCCGCCCCCGTTCGCCTCCCGTGTGCCTCGCTCCAGCGCCGTCCCGATCAACTCCCGCACCTGCAGGACATACGTCTGGACGGTCGCCCGTGAACTCCGGGGCAGAACCTCCCCCCACAGTTCCTCCGCCAGCGTCCCCACGGACACGACCCGGTCCCTGTGCACCGCCAGCAAACCCAGCACCTGGCGCGGTTTCGGTGCCGACGGGACCACCGACATGCCGCCCACCCACACCCCCAGCGACCCCAGCATCACGCAATCCACGTTCACGTCCGCACCGCCCACTACGACCACCACCCCAACCGCGCTCAGCATCGCCAGCGACAAGCACTCGAATCACAGCGACAGCGACCGCGCGCCGCCCCCGACATCGCTACTAAAAAACAGCGCAGACGGTATGTCAACGACCAACAAGCCACTCCATTCCCGCCCAACCGCCACCCCAGTCCCACTCGACCGAGCGCCGTCGTCGTTACGAGCACGAGGAACGGAACCATCACGCCATATCGTCAGTTGTCGCCTCTCACGGCAGCACCGACGCTCGCGCCCGACACGACCAGGACACCGGCCGGCGAGGCCGCGAGCCCCGGCAGCATGAGGACCCAGAACTGCTCGACCAACTGCGGGGAGAAGCGAACGCGGCGCCGGCCGTTGAGCACGCCGAACCCGACCGTCGCGGCGACAACAGCGGCCGCTGCCCCCTCCGGCGACACACCTTCCGCCAGCTCGCCGGCACCGTCGGCCTCACACAGCAACCGGTAGACCCAGTCGCTCCACCACCGGCCCGGCCCCTCCTCGTTCTTGCGCGACGGATCGCCGCCCAGCTCGAATCCGGCCCGCAGCACGATGTCCGCGCTCACCGCGAGCATCAGCTCACAGCTCACGTCGACGAGGAGCTGCAGGCCGGCGCGATCCCGCACCCGCCCCTGCTGCGCCAGCCGTTCGACCGACTCAACGGCTGACGCCTCGACCTCGCGGGCCAACAGATCCTTGCTGGGAAAGTGGAAGTGCAGCGCGCCTGTGCTCACACCGGCGCGCTTACTGATCGCGGGCAGTGAAGCGAGCGCATATCCGTCGTCCGCGAAGACCTCGGCCGCCGCATTGATGAGAGCCTGGCGCGTCCTCGCCGCCCGAGCCTGCTTGACCATCACGCCCCTCCTGTGAGCTCACCCTGCCGACCCGGACCGCAGCGAAGGCAGCCGGCCCCGAGCGTCCCGGGCGGCACCCATTCTAATGTATCAAACCGCATGCGCGGTATCTTTCTTTCCCATTCCTCTTCCCTCTACCGCCCGACCGATGCGTCACGAGATAAGAGAAGCCTCGGCCAGAAGGTCTGCCGGAGTGTGGCGCGCACCCTTTGCGGCCGTGCCCGACTTGACCTTCCAGCGGTAGCACCCACCCCACCCAGCCAGATAAACAGCCCGGACGGTTTGTTTCAACTCCTCCGACACGACGGACTTCCATCAGCCTCACCCTCCCCGCCCACGGCGCCGTCGAGTACCCCTTGATCGGCTCTCATGACGTGGTACGGAGGTGAACTGGGGGCGCGCGGAGGGTCACTTCGGGCGGAACGCGCCCCCGCGCACCTGTTCCACGAGGTCACGTGCGGCTTCCGGCCACTGCGCATGGTCGAAGACGAAGCCCGCTTCCAGCAGGCGGCCGGGGATGACGCGGCGGCTCTTCAGCAGGAGTTCGGTGTCCGAGCGCATCGCGAAGGCGCCCAGTTCGGCCATCCATTTCGTCGCGGGCAGACCGACGGGCATGCCCCAAGCAGTGCGCAGCGCACGCATGAAGGTGCGCTGGGGCACGGGAGCGGGCGCCGCCAGGTTCACCGGTCCGGCAAGGTCGTCGCGGTCGCTCAGGAACTCGACCGCGCGGACGAAGTCGGTTTCGTGAATCCAGGACACGTACTGCGCGCCGCCCGCGACCGGTCCGCCGAGGCCGAGCCGGGCCAGCCGCAGCAGGACATCGAACACGCCTCCGCGGTCGGGACTCATCACCATGGCGGAGCGCAGGGCGACCTTGCGGGTGTGGGGAGTTACGGCTCGCTCCTGCTCTCGCTCCCAGGCCTTCGCGATCTCGACGCTGTAGGCCCAGTAGCCGGGAACGCCACGCTCCGCGCCGCCGAGCACACCGGTCGCCTCGTCGTTGGGTGCGTCGAAACGGTGGGCGTACACGGTCGCCGTGCTCATCTGCAGCCAGAGCCGGGGAGGCCGTACGGCAGCGGCGATCGCCTCTCCCACGACCCGGGTCGAGTTCACCCGGGAGTCCATCATGGCCTGGAGATTGGCCGGGGTGTAGCGGCAGCTCACACTGCGGCCGGCCAGGTTGATGACGATGTCACTGCCGTCGATGACCTCGGCCCAGGGACCCAGTGTCTCGCCATCCCACGGGACCTCGCTCTCCCCGTTCGGGCGTCTGGTCAGGACGACGACGTCATGGCCCGCCGCGGTCAGGGCGCGCCTCAGGATCGCCCCCACCTGTCCGGTCCCCCCAGGTATCACGATCTTCATCAGGCTCCCCCTCAGTAGTTGATGGGAGCCTATCCCAGGAAGTTGAACATGTTCAAAAGAGGGGTGCAGTCGGTCTCCCCGAGCCCACGCCGCCTGGAAAACCGGTGGAACATCGCCCCCGCGCGCCACTACCGTGCTGCCGGACCAAGTCGTCTAGGCAAGGGCGTCCCGTTGTACACCGTGTGAGACCTCTCGAGCGCTGAATCGTCGCGCGGCGCGCCCTGTGCGCCGCGCTCCTCCGTGCTGCGTAATTCTCACTGAAACCGGTGTACCTCTGTGCTCAACAACTGGGTGGTCGCGCCCACCTGCCTGCCTCTTGTTCGCCGCCGTTGCCACGCGTGCGCGTCCGAACGTTTCCGGGCAAACGGAAAATTTCGGATTAACGCACACCACAAGCTCATCGACGCCTGGCTCCTCGTGCTCTGCACCGCTTGCGGGGAAACCGCGAAGCTCACGTTCCTGGAGCGGACGAATGTGCGCTCCGTACGGCGTGAGCTGCTGGACCGGCTGCATGACAACGATCCCGGCCTGGCAGCTGAACTGCTCCAGGATCCGGTGGTGCGGCGCCGTAATCGCATCGCTCTCGACTGGGACAACGCCTGGCGCCTCGACACCGGCGGATCGGATCATCTGGACCGCGAGGTGATCGACGTATCGGTCCGCTTTGCGGCACGGATCCCTGTCCGGCCGGTGCGACTGATCGCTGAAGGGTGCCGTCTTTCGCGCGCCGAGGTCGAGAGACTGATCATCGAGGGCAGGCTGGTGTCGGCAGTCCGGCTGAGCGACAAGCTCTCCGGCGACTTCACCTTCACGCTCAAGCGCTGAGACCCTTGGGCCCGTGGGCCTGACCGGCATGATCCGCCGGACGGGCCCATGGGCCCGGCCGGCGGATCATGCGGCAGTCCCGGAATCTGTCAGGCGCCGTTGCTTCCCTGCGAACTGATTCGCCGGACGGCTCTACGGGGCCTTCGCGTAGTCCTGCGCCATGCCGCCCGCGAAGTCGTACACGACGACCGGCTCGTCGCCGAGGACCCACGCGTCGTGCCCGGGCGGGCACACGAAGACGTCGCCGGGTCCGACCTCGCCTTCGGTTCCGTCATCCATACGCAGGTGCATCCGACCCTGGACGACATAGCCGTTGTGGTGGATTTCGCAGCTCTCGGTGCCGGCGATCGGTCCCACGGACTCGGACCAGCGCCAACCGGGCTCGAAGGTTCCCACGGCGAAGTCGAGTCCCGTGAGGTGGACGGCTTCGAGGTGGCCCCGAGGGAAATCTCGCCGTTCATCCGGCTTGTCGGCCGCCTTGATCTCAAGCATGACGGCTGCCTCCAATCTGGCCTTGCCCGGCGCGGTCGGACATTCGGTCACCACTCCCCCGCGTCCACCCTGAACGCCGCCGCCGACGCCGACCGCACTTCTTCCATTCCATCGTCTGCCTGTCCACCGGGAAGCGCCATTCGGGGGATGCGCCTCCGCCTGGCTCACAGTTCGAAGCTGACGAAACCGTCCTCCACGTCCTGCGCAGGCGCGGTGACCGTGTAGCCGAAACGGTCCTTGAGGGCTTCGACGTCCCAGAGGGCCGCACGGTCGCGGTAGTTGAAAACTATTTCTTTCTGCGGGCCGCCGTGCTTGAGGATGCGGGCCATGGCGATCTCGTTGGGGTGGGCGTGCCGGGCACCGCTGGTCGAGATCAGGTAGCGGTCGCAGTCGATCAGGTCGAGCAGTTCCTTGGACAGGTTGTGATCGCTGCCGTGGTGGGCGACCTTGAGGACGTCGACGTGCAGGCGGCCGCCCTCCGCCTCGGCGCGCGGTCGTATCGACGCCACGAGTCGGCGGTCGTCCGCGTCGCCGGTGAGGACGACGCGTTTGTCGTCGAACTCGAAGAGCAGTCCGATGCTGGTGAGGTTGGTCTTCGAGGTGTCCGGATCGAACGGGGTCGCGGCCAGCTGTTCCACGTTGACGCCGCCGAAGTGCTCGAAATCGGGGACCGCGGCAATCTCGTCCGGATCCCGGCCCGGTATCAGGCCGTTCTTGGCGCATTCCTTCACCCAGTCGGGGGCCAGTCGCTCCAGCTGTGCACGGTCGGGAGAGAGGACCTCCATGGCGGATCCGTCGTCGAACCACGCGAGCGGTCGTCCGACCTCGGCGCTCATCCCGCCGAACGAGTCGTTCCAGGCGATCCGCTGCGCGACGAGCGCACTGGTGAGCTTCTCGCCGTCCTGGGCGCCGAAGCCCTCGGTCTCCAGGAGGTGATCGAATCCGTTGAACCACACCTCGCCGAACTCCACTGTCCGCTCGGCGTCCGCGAGCAGGGCGAGGACGCCGAGGATGTGGTCCTGGTCGACGTGGGTGACGACGAGGAGGTCGATCAGTCCGTCGAGGCGGGCAAGGGTGGGTTTGATGCGCGGATACGTGCCCGCGCGACCGCCGTCGATGAGGATCCGGCGAATGAACGTGTCATCGCCGTACTCCAGGAGCAGGCAGTCGCCGTCCTCCCCGGGCATCATGGTCAACCTGATCATTGCTGCCTCCCTCGCAGGGCGACGATCACGAACGGCTCGCGCATGTCGACGCGGTACGACAGGCGCCGTGCCTGGTCGAGCCGGCGGGCGCACTCCGCGTCGTCGGGGAATTCGGACAGTCCGTGGATGAGCCTGCTCAGACCGAGGGTGAAGACAGGAACTCCGCGGTCGAAGGCCTCGACGAGCGCGTCGCGCGCCGCGCTCCGTTCCGTTTCGCTGTGTGCCCGGCGCAGATGGCGCATGGCCCACAGCAGGGAGCCGTCGCTCATCCAGTCGAACTCGCGGCGGAGATGGTCGAGCCAGGGGTCCCAGCGCTGCGGCTGTTCCGTCAGCTCGCTGCCGACCAGGACGTAGGCGCCGGCCACGGCCGCGAGCGGGTTCTCCATCTTGCCGTAGAGCAGGTTCTCCGCGTCCCGTACGAGGGTCGCCGCCGCGTCGAAGGCGCCCCGGGTCATGTATCCGAGGGCGGGCCCGACCAGGCTGTCGCGGACGCTGACCGAGATGGCGCTGCCGGTCGGGCTCTGGCGTTCGTTGACCATCACCTCGATCTGGGCGCTGCCCCACGGCGCGGGCAGGGTGACGACGTATTCGCTGCCGGCCAGTGCGACGACCAGGAACTGCCGCGGGCCCGTCGGACCGGCGAGCGTGGCACTGCCGTCCTCGTCGAGCGGGCCGTGCGCACCGAACCGGTACAGCCGTGCCGCCTCGTCGCCGAGGGCGAGGTGGGGGACGGAGTGGGGCTCGGAGCGGGCGAGCTCGAACACGACCTGCCGTTCGGCGCGCCCGTCTGCCAGGTCGAGCATCGGCGCGAAGTGCCAGCCGGCCGGTTCGGGGTCGCCGATCCAGGCCGCGTGCCCCGGTTCGACGATCGAGTCCCAGTCGCGGACCCCGGATCGCGATCCCTGGGAACGGGGCACCGGAACCGTGGAGTCGTCGTGATAGGCCCCATAGGATTCGATGTTGCCCATCAGGTACTGCCAGGAGTGCGATTCGAACGGCGAGGGTGCCATGCGCAGCGTCACCGGGGTGTCGCTGCCCTCGTGCGCCTCGGCGTCCCGGGAGAGGACGACGCCGGAGGGCAGGGTGGCGGAGACGGTGTAGCGGCCGGGAGCAACCTCGTAGCGTGCCGGGGGCGCCGATGTCCCGCAGGGGAAGAGGACGTTGCGGTGCGCGACTCCGGTGTCGTCGGCCGGGTAGATGCTGCCGACGATCTTCGCGCCCTCGGAGAGGTCCGGCTCGACCAGGCTCAGGGCGACGGTCACACTCAGGCCGGTGGTCATGGCTTCACCAGCTGCACGCGGCGGAAGACCGGGCGTACGGTGACGGTCTTGATGCGTACGTCCTGGTCAACGAGGTGTGCCTCGAAGTCGTAGTTGCCGAAACGGAGTTCGATGGCCCACTCGCACTCGGGATCCGCGCCGTCGGCATGGTCCGGCTGACGCCGCAGTCGTTCGAGTCCGTCCTCCCGGCAGACGAACTCCGCGTCGGCGTTGTCCTGCGCGGGATCGCAGCCGACGTACACCGGGACGACCGGCGGCCCGGGCAGCAGGTGCAGGACGAAGATGGGGAGCTCGCCGACCGAGGGGACCTGAACGCCCGCGACCGCTCCGGCGAACTGCCGCTCGTGCATGAAGTGGTCGATGGCCTCCAGCAGATGCGAGGTGTTGACCCGCCAGTCGCCCTCGGGGTCGTCGCTCGCAGCGCCGGCGAAGCTCTTCAGAAGGGCCTCGGTGAACAGGCTCACCTGCCCGGGCCGTGCGTGCGACTGGTCTCCTGCCAGGGTGGCGTAGTACGGAATGTGGAACCGCCGGGGCAGGTCCAGCGGGCGGGTCCCGGCGCCCAGCGGCGAGCGTCCGGCGAACCGGGCTCCCGAACGCTCGATCAGCACATCGGAGTTCGACCGGCAGGCATCGACGAAGAACACCTGCTGGGTTGCCTTGCAGCGCTTGAGCCCGTTCATCAGGCCCGTGAAGTCCAGGGCGCCGTTGAGGGGGTTGTGCAGGTCCTCGAAGATATCGGCGGCCAGCAGCGCCATGTCCTCGCCCTGCGAGACTCCGTGACCGCAGAAGTAGAAGACGAGGCGGTTGTCGACGTGGCTGTCGGCGCGGTCGTACCACTCGGTGACCGCCGCGAGGATGTTGTCGATGGTGGCGTTCTCGACCTCGTGGGCCTGCTGGGTGCGGGGATTCACGAACGGTGCGGGCTGCTCCTCGCTCAGCAGCAACGCGAGGCTGCCGAGCGGTCGTTGAGGGTCGTGGTACTCCGTGAGCAACCAGGTGGCGAAGGCGCGGGCGGACAGGGGCGGCGAGCTGAGCTGCCGCATGCCGTCGGGATCGGCCACCGGTGACGCGCCGCCGGCGAGATGGGGGTACTTGCCGACGCCGATGATCAGTGCGTGCGAGCACGCGGGGCCGGCCTGCTCATCGAGATGGATCACGGAACCGGCCATGGATCCTCCGGAGACTCGATCCTGCCGGAGCATGCCCTTGGGCAGCATTTCTCTTATTATATTTATTGAAGACCGATATGTCCTGGTAAATGCCCAGCGAGCGTCGTCCCGAGAACATCCAAGAGCAGCTCCACGAGCGCTTTTCCCGGTGAACGCGAGGCCCGACATGGCCAAGAACCTCGTCATCTGTCTCGATGGCACAGGTAATCAGTTGAAGGCGAAAGGGAACACCAACGTCGTCCGGCTGTACGAGATGCTGGACCTCTCGGACCCCTCCCAGCAGATCGCCTACTACGACCCCGGGGTCGGCACGTTCTCCGCGGCGGGCGCGTGGACACCGCTCGCGCGACGACTGTCGAAGCTCTTCGGGCTCGCCTTCGGCTCCGGCCTCAGGACCAACCTCGCGGAGGCCTACACCTACCTGATGGGCCATTACGAACCCGGTGACCGCATCTACGTCTTCGGCTTCAGCCGTGGCGCCTACACGGCCCGTGCGCTCGCGGGCATGCTCAAGGCGGTCGGGCTGATGCGGCCGGGCATGGAGAACCTCGTCCCGTACGCGGTGTCCGTCTATGCGAAGAACAAGGACTGGACCCGCCAGGACTGGGATCAACTCCACCATTTCGCGGGCGCGTTCAGCAACGCGGTCGGCGGACGCGTCGGCATCCCCCTCGACTACCTGGGGCTCTGGGACTCGGTGAAGGCCGCGGGCGTCCTGCGGTGGAACCTGCGGTGGCCGTACACCCGTCAGATTCCCGGCGCCCACAGCGTCCGCCATGCCGTGTCCATCGACGAGAAGCGGCGCCCCTACCGGGAGTACCTCGTCACAGCCGGCGACACCGGGCACGCCGTCCCGACCTCGGTCGAACAGGTGTGGTTCGCCGGTGTCCACTGCGACGTCGGAGGCACCTTCGAGGACGATCCGCGGCTGCCCACCGTCGCCCTGAAGTGGATCGTCGACGGCGCCCTCGCCTCGGGGCTACGGCTGAAGACCGGGGCGTACGCGCGTCAGGTGACCCTCACACCCGAGCACGCCTTCGGCAAAGTGCACCGGATGGGCTGGGTCTGGGCGCTGCTCACCTACCGGCGCCGCCAGGTTCCCCCCGAGGCACACGTGCACGCGAGCGTCCGCGCGCGGTTCGCCGAGGATCCCGGCTACGCGGGCCGCATTCCACCGACCGTGGTGTGGTCCGACGAGGACTGGCTCACCGCTCACGGATGAGACCGTGGCTTCAACGCCGGTGAAGGGGCGCACCATGGCGACCGTATCCGGGTCAACGCCTGCGCATCCGACGGGAGGCGGGTGCTCACACCGCGGCCGGCGTCGCCGTCGTGCCCCGCACCTCCAGGGTCGGCGTCGACAGGTGCACCCCGGCCGGGCGTGCTGGGTCGGCGAAGCGGTCCAGGAGGCAGCGGGCGGCGCGGCGGCCGACGTCGTGCCCGGCGTTGTCGACGGTGGTCAGCCACAGGTGCCGCAGCCGCGAGATGCTGGTGTTGTCGTAGCCGAGCACGGACAGGTCGCGCGGCACCCGCAGGCCGAGTTCCTCTGCGGCAGAGAGCGCGCCGACGGAGGCGATGTCGTTGACCGCGAAGACCGCGGTGGGGCGGCGAGGCCCACTCAACAGGCGGACGGTGGCGCGGTAGCCGCCCTCCTCGGTCATGTCGCTGGGCTCCACGAGCGCACCGTCGGCCAGTCCGTGAGCGCCCATCGTCGCTTCGAAGGTCCGGCGCCGCAGGTCGCCCACGGCCCCGTAGCCCGCGATGTGCGCAATGGACCGGTGACCGAGGCCGATGAGGTGCTCGACGGCCAGGCGCGCGCCGTGCTCGTCGTCGCCCGCGACCACGTCGACCCCGGGCAGCACCGGCTCACGGGTGCCCGCGATCACCACCGGCATCCGCTGGGCCGCCGCGCCGAGAGCGGCCGGGTCGGGCAGGGTGCCGATGGCGACCAGCCCGTCGACCTGGAGGTCGAGGAAGGGGCGGGTGAGGTCCTGGCCGATACGGCGGTTGAGGCGGGCGTCCGCCATCAGCATGTGCAGGCCGTTGTCGTGCAGCAGGGAGTTCAGGCCGTCGAGCAGGTCGACGAACCAGGGGTTTCGCAGGTCGTGGAGGAGGACGCCGACGGTGCGGGAGCGCTGCTCGCTGAGGCTGCGCGCTGCGGCGTTGGGCCGGTAGCCGAGTTCGTCCATGGCCCGCAGCACGGCCTCGCGCTTCTCGGGCCGTACCTGGTCGGAGCCGCGCAGCACGAGCGAGACCAGTGACTTGGACACGCCGGCGCGCTCGGCGACCGTACGGATGGTCGGACGGCCGTCGGCAAGCGTGCGCCCGCCCGCGCCCGTCATGCGAGCGCCCCGTGCACCTCGGCCATGGTTTGGACCGCTCCATTTCATCATTTCGCGTTTCCCGAACTGTCGCAGAGAGCTTTTGATGCTGTCAAAGGTGTTGACAGCATTCCGATGCTCCGATCAGGGTGGAGGGAGAGAGTTTGGACCGGTCCAAAGAGGTGGAACATGGAGAGCGAAACCAGTGGAGCCGCACGCCGGCCGCTCGGGGTCGCGGTCGTCGGCTTCGGCTGGATGGGCCGTGTGCACAGTCAGGCGTACGCCCGCGTGCTGCACCATTTCCCGCAGCTGACCGTGCACCCGGAGTTGGTGACCGTCGCCGAGGAGGTGCCCGGGCGCGCCGAGGAGGCCGCGGCGCAGTTCGGTTTTTCCCGGACGTCCCGCGACTGGCGCCAGGTCGCCGCCGACCCCCGGGTGCACGCGGTGAGCATCACGGCCCCGAACTTCCTGCACCGCGAGATCGGCGTGGCGATGGCCGAGGCGGGCAAGCACATCTGGATCGAGAAGCCGGTCGGTCTCACCGCCGACGACGCCCGCGCGGTCGCCGACGCGGTCGCCAAAGCCGGCGTCCAGGGCACGGTCGGCTTCAACTACCGCAACGCGCCTGCCGTGGAGACGGCCCGGGAACTGATCGCCTCCGGTGACATCGGAGCCGTCACCCACGCGCGCATCCGGCTCTTCAGCGACTACGCCGCACACCCCGAGGGCGCTCTGACCTGGCGCTACGAGCGCGCCCGCGGTGGCAGCGGAGTTCTCGGCGACCTCGCCGCGCACGGCGCGGACCTGGCCCGTTTCCTGCTCGGGGACATCACCTCGCTCGCCGCCGACACCGCGGTCTTCCTGCCGGAGCGGGCTCGCCCCAGCGGCGCCACCGCGGGTCACACGCTCGCCACCGGCGGCGAGTCGGGGCCGGTGGAGAACGAGGACTACGTCTCCTGCCTGCTGCGCTTCGCCTCCGGTGCGCGCGGTGTCCTCGAAGCCTGCCGGGTCTCGGTGGGAGAGCAGAACAACTACGGCTTCGAAGTCCACGGCACGCGCGGCGCGGTCTTCTGGGACTTCCGCCGTATGAACGAGCTCGGCGTCAGCCTCGGTACGTCGTACCAGGACCAGCCCGTCAGCACCCTTCGAGTCGGCCCGGGGCACGGCGAGTACGGCGCGTTCCAGCCGGGCGCGGCGAACAGCATGAGCTACGACGATCTGAAGGTCATCGAGGCCCACCGCTTCCTGCGCTCCATCGCCGAACAGACGCCGTACGGGGCCACGTTGACGGACGCCGTCCACAGCGCCACGGCGTTGGAGGCCATGGCGACGTCCGCCGAGAGCGGCACCTGGGTGAGCTTGCTGCACTCGGTGTGACGCGAACCGCCCTGGGGCCCCCGGCGCGGAGAGCCGGGGCCCGCAGGCGCACTGCCGCACGGGGCGGAGTGCTGGGGATCAGCGATAGAGCGCGGGGCGCTCGATCAGTTCGACCGCCACCCGGCCGCCGTCGGCCTGGGCGCGGACGCCCGCCTCGCACACGGCCGCTGCCGCGTAGCCGTCCCAGGAGCTCGGGCCGGTGACCTCGCCGCGCCGGGTGGCGTCCACCCACGCCTGGACCTCACGGTCGTAGGCGTCCTCGAAGCGTTCCACGAAGTCCGGGGCGATGGTGCCGCCCCAGCCGCCGGCCGAGTGGGTGACCAGGTCGTGGCCCTCGCCGATGCGTGCGGTGCCGTTCTCGCAGACGGCCTCGGCCTGCACCTGGTAGCCGAAGCGGCAGTTGACGTAGATCTCCACGTCGACCAGCACACCCCCGTCCGTCTCGAAGACGACGAACTGCGGGTCCGACAGACCCTCGGGGGCGTTGCCGGAAGGCCTCGGCTTCATCACCGTGACCGCGGTGATCTCCTGGTCGAGCAGCCAGCGGGCGACGTCCATCTCGTGCACGACGGAGTCGTTGATCAGCATCTGCTCGGTGAAGTACGGCAGCACGTCGGCGTTGCGGTGCCGGTTGTGCAGCATCAGCGGGCGGCCCAGTCGGCCGCCGTCCAGCAGCTCCTTGAGCTTCAGGTACTCGGCGTCGTACCGCCGCATGAACCCGACCTGGACGCGCCGGTGGCCGAGTTTCTGCTCGGCCTCCATGACGCGGAGCGCGGAGGCCGCGTCGGGGGTGAGCGGCTTCTCGCACAGCACCGGCAGGTCGTGCTCGAAGGCGGTCAGGAGCGCCGCCTCGTGGGCGGGTCCGGGCGAGGCGATGAGGACGGCGTCGACGTCGTCCGCGGCCATCGCAGTCGCCGGGTCGGTGTACGCGGTGCAGCCGTCGATGCCGTCGGCGAGCTGCTTGGCCCGTTCCGCGTCGATGTCCACGACGGCCGTCACCCGTGCCCCGCTGATCACTTCGCTGATGCGGCGTACGTGGTCGGCGCCCATGCGGCCGGTGCCGACGACGGCGACCCCGAGCGTTCCGCGGTTGGTCATGATGGTGGGTGGTCCTTTCGAATGGGCAGGCCGGATGAGGCAGACCGGTGGCTCGCGCCGGGTCTCCCGGGCCGAGTGGGTCAGGCGCCGCAGGTGCGCAGGAAGGCGCGGGTGCGTTCGGCGATCGGCAACGGCTTGTCCGGTGGGCAGGGGTACATGTCCTGCTCGACGATGGCGAACAGGTCGACGCCGAGCTTCTGCGCGGCCGTCAGGACCGGTCCCAGCGCCGGGATGCCGGAGGGCGGTTCGCACATCACGCCGCGCTGCACGGCAGGTCCGAACGGCACCTCGCCCGCGGTGACCTCCGCGAGGATGGCCGGGTCGACCTGCTTGAGGTGCAGATAGCCGATGCGTTCGCCGTAGGTCTCGATGAGCTTGACGCTGTCGCCGCCGCAGTAGGCGTAGTGGCCGGTGTCCAGGCACAGGTTGACGAGGTCGCTGTCGGTCGAGTCGAGGAAGCGCTCGACGTGGGCCTCGGTGTCGATGTGGGTGTCGGCGTGCGGGTGGACGACGATGTCGAGGCCGAACGTCTCCTTGACCTCGTGGCCGAGCCGCTCCATGCCCTTGGTGAGGTGGGCCCACTGCTCGCCGGTGAGCTCCGGCGGTTCGATGATCTCGGCGGTCTTGTCGTCGCGCCAGAAGGAGGGGATCACCACCAGGTGGCGTGCGCCCATCGCCTGAGTGAGGGCGGCGACCTCACTGACGTGGTCCCAGGTCGACTCCCAGACGGAGTGACCGCGGTGCAGGGAGGTGAAGACCGTACCGGCCGAGACCTTGAGTCCCCGCTCGGCGGTCTCGTCCTTGAGTACGGCCGGATCGGTCGGGAGGTACCCGTAGGGGCCCAGTTCGATCCACTCGTATCCCGAGGAGGCCACCTCGTCGAGGAAGCGCCGCCAGGGGACCTGCTGAGGGTCGTCGGGGAACCAGACGCCCCAGGAGTCCGGGGCGGAGCCGACCCGGATCCGGTCCAGGGAGGGGGTGTTCGACATGTCAGGGGCTCCCTTCGGAAGATGCCGCCGTGGGTGTGCGGAGGTCCTTGGCGTCGGGGAGTTCGTCGACGTCGACGCCGCGGACCTGTGCCAGTTCGTGTTTGAGGGCGGCGAGTTCGGCGCCGCCGGCCATGTGGTTGGTGAGCTCTTCGAGGCTGACCTCGCTGCGGGCGGCGCTGAGTTCGAGGGTGCCCAGGCGCAGGACGCTGAAGTGGTCGCCGACCATGTAGGCGTGGTGGGGGTTGTGGGTGATGAAGATGACGCCCAGGCCGCGGTCGCGGGCGGCGGCGATGTACTTGAGAACGACGCCGGACTGTTTGACTCCGAGGGCGGCGGTGGGTTCGTCGAGGATGAGGACGCGGGCACCGAAGTGGACGGCGCGGGCGATGGCCACGGACTGGCGCTGGCCGCCGGAGAGGGTGCCGATGGGCTGGTCGAGATCGTCCAGGACGATGCCCATGTGGCGCAGTTCCCGGTCGGCGGTCTCCTTCATCGCGTGGATGTCGAGGCGGCGAATGGGCCAGGGGCCCTTGGTGAGTTCGGAGCCGAGGAAGAAGTTGCGCCACACCGGCATGAGCGGCACCGTCGCCAGGTCCTGGTAGACGGTGGCTATACCGGCGTCGAGGGCCTCACGCGGGCTGGACAGCCGCACCGGGTGACCGTCGATGAGGAAGTCGCCCTCGGTGTGCTGGTGCAGGCCGGAGATGATTTTGATGAGGGTGGACTTGCCGGCGCCGTTGTCGCCGAGCACGCAGGTGACCTTGCCGGGGTGCACGGTGAGGTTCACGCCGTGCAGGGCGCGGATGTTGCCGTAGGCCTTGCCCGCGTTGCGCAGTTCGACGAGGGGGGCGCCGTCGTCGGGGGCGGGAGGGGTGTCGTGGAGGATGGCCCCGTGGGGCTTGGATCCCTTGGCGGTAGTCATGGGGTTCACCTCCGGGTCGCCTGGCGGCGGACCCACAGATTGACGAGGGCGGCGACCAGGAGCATCACGCCGAGGAAGGCCTTGAACCAGTCCGGGTTCCAGTTGGCGTAGACGATGCCCTGGGAGACCATGCCGAAGATGAAGGCGCCGATGACCGGGCCGACGGCGGAGCCGTAGCCGCCGGTGAGCAGGCAGCCGCCGATCACCGCGGCGATGATGTACAGGAACTCGTTGCCCACGCCCTCGCCGGACTGGACGGTGTTGAACGAGAACAGCAGGTGCATGCCGACGAACCAGGCGCCCGCGCCTACGCCCATGAACAGGGCGATCTTGGTGAAGTTGACGGGCACGCCGACCGCGCGGGCACTGTCCTTGTTCCCGCCGACCGCGAAGATCCAGTTGCCGAACTTGGTGCGCAGCAGCAGCCAGGTGGCGATCGCGGCGAAGACCAGCCAGTAGACGATGGTGATCTTGAAGCTGACGCCGCCGATGCTGAAGTCGGAGGCGAAGATCTTCTTGGCCTGGTCGAAGCCGTCCATGTCGCTGATCGAGTCACTGGCGACATTGCCGGTGAAGATCTTGGTGACCGCGAGGTTCGCGCCCTGCAGCACCAGGAACGAGCCGAGGGTGACCAGGAAGCTCGGCAGCCCGGTCTTGATGAGCAGCCAGCCGTTGAACGCACCGACCGCCAGCGAGACGATCAGCGCGACGAAGACACCGGTCCACACGTTCATCGACAGCTGGAAGCTGAGGATGGCCGCGGTGAGCGCGGAGGTGGTGACCGCGACACCCGCCGACAGGTCGAACTCCCCGCCGATCATCAGCAAAGCCACCGGAATGGCCATGATGCCCATCACCGACGCCTGGTAGAGCACCGTGGACAGTGCGCCCGCGTCACGGAAGGACGGCGCCGCCACGAAGAAGAAGACGTACACACCCACGGCCGCGATCAGCGCACCGACCTCGGGCCGGGCGAGCAGCCTGCGGCCCAGGGACTGCTGGGCGGTCCGGCCGTCCTTCTCGGCGGCCGGCGGGGCCGGCGACGAGGAACTCGCCGCCGGAGCCGTTGCCTGGGACATGAAGATCACCGAGTGCCCTTCGCGGCGAACTTCGCCACCGTGTCGGCGTTGCTCTTGTCGACGAAGGCCGGGCCGGTCAGCACCGGCTGCTCACCGCCACCGCTGTAGTTGCCGTTGTTCTTGTAGAGCCACAGCGAGTCGACCGCCAAGTAACCCTGGAGGTAGGGCTGCTGGTCGACCGCGAACTCGATGGTGCCGTCCTGGACGGCCTTCACCAGGTCCTTGTTGAGGTCGAAGGTGGCGACCTTCGCCTTGCTGCCCGCGTCGCTCACGGACTGCACGGCGGTCAGTGCGATCGGGGCGCCCAGCGTGACCACGTGGTCGATGCCGCTGTCCTGCTTGAGCTTGGCAGTGATGGTCGACTTCACCGACGGCATGTCGGTGCCGTTGACGTAGAGGATCTCCGTCGTGCCGCTGAAGGTCTTCTTCACGCCGCTGCAGCGCTGGGTGAGGCCGATGTTCCCCTGCTCGTGGATCACACAGGCGATCTTCTTGGCACCGGTCGAGTTCAGCTTCTTGCCGAACGCCTCGCCCGCCACGCTCTCGTCCTGGCCGAAGAACTCCATCAGGCCGAGCTTCTTCCAGTCGCTCAGACCCGAGTTGAGGCCGACCACGGGTATGCCCGCCGACCGCGCCTTGCCCACGACGTCCTTCATCGCGTCCGGCTTGGCCAGGGTGACCGCGATGCCGTCGACCTTCTGGGTGATCGCGTTCTGGACCAGGTTGGCCTGGTTCCCCGCGTTCGCGTCGTTGGAGTAGATCAGCTTGATGTTGTCCTTGGCGGCGGCCGCCTGGGCGCCCTTGCGGACCGTGTCCCAGAAGGTGTCCCCGGGCGGCGCGTGGGTCACCAGCGCGACCGTCATCCGGGGGGTGTCGGCCTTGCCCGCGGAGGCGTTGTCCGCGCTCTCCTCGGCCTTCTTCCCGCCGCCGCTGCTGGAGCAGCCGGCGACGAGCAGCACGGAGGCCGCGGCCGCTGTGACGAGAGTGGCGATTCTGCGGGAGCGGGGGTGAAGCGTGCGGTCCATCTTTCCTGCACCTCACTGTGCGACGGGTGGAAAGGGAGCGGGGGGTTCCGGGCCGTGAGCCCGGCCGGGGGCCTGGGCGGGGAGCCCGGGCCGGATGCCGATGACGACGCTGATGTCGATGCCGATGACGCGGCTGTTGCGTTGGGATGGGATACAAGTCCCTGATGCATCCACCTGTCAATAGTTTGTTAAGACATCATTTCACTAGCAGGTCAGAATGTCAGTACAAACCATTGACAGGACGTCGCCCGGGGCCCTACACCTGGTAAGCACCGCACACCTCGCACCCCCGCCTGAGGAGCGACGCTCATGCCCGAGTCCGCTGAACCCTTCGACCTGATCACCATGGGACGCATCGGTGTCGACCTCTACCCCCTGCAGACGGGCGTCCCGCTGGCGCAGGTCGAGTCGTTCGGGAAGTTCCTGGGCGGCTCCGCGGCCAACGTCGCGGTGGCCGCCGCGCGCCTGGGCCGCTCCACCGCGGTGATCACCCGAACCGGCAACGACCCGTTCGGCACCTATCTGCACCAGGAGCTCAAGGAGTTCGGCGTCGACGACCGCTTCGTCACGCCGGTCGACGCCTATCCCACGCCGGTCACGTTCTGCGAGATCTTCCCGCCGGACGACTTCCCGCTGTACTTCTACCGGCAGCCCAAGGCCCCGGACCTGGAGATCCGCACCGAGGAACTGGACTTCTTCGCCATCCGCGACGCCCGCGTCTTCTGGATCACCGGCACCGGGCTCAGCGAGGAACCCAGCCGCTCCGCGACCCTCGCCGCTCTCAAGGCACGCGCCAAGGCGGGCACCACCGTCTTCGACCTCGACTGGCGCCCCATGTTCTGGCGTGACCCGGAGGCCGCCCGCCCCTACTACGCCGAGGCCCTGCGTCATGTCACCGTGGCCGTCGGCAATCTCGACGAGTGCGAGATCGCCACCGGTGTACGCGAACCACGAGCCTGCGCCGAGGCCCTGCTGGAGGCCGGCGTCGAACTGGCCGTCGTCAAGCAGGGCCCCAAGGGAGTGCTCGCCGTGCACCGCGACGGAACGACCGCCGAGGTGCCACCGGTACCGGTCGAGGTCGTCAACGGCCTCGGCGCGGGCGACGCGTTCGGCGGCTCCCTCTGCCACGGGCTGCTGTCCGGCTGGGAGTTGGCGAAGACCATGCGGTACGCCAACGCCGCCGGGGCCCTCGTCGCCTCCCGGCTCGCCTGCTCCTCCGCGATGCCCACCGCCTCCGAGGTCGCGGACCTCGTCGCGCGCGGCTGATCCCGCCCCCCTGAACGGAGCTCGTCTTGACCATCAGCATCCCCGACCTCGTTACGGTGCGCGCCCGGCACCCCGAGGCCGTCGCCGAAGCGGCCGAGCGCCGCACCCGCCGCCCGCTGATCGGCGACAGCGGCCGCCTCATGATCGTGGCCGCCGATCACCCGGCCCGCGGCGCGCTCGGCGTGGGGGGCCGACAGCTCGCCATGGCCAACCGCGCCGAGCTGCTGGAGCGCCTGTGCGTCGCGCTGTCCCGGCCCGGCGTGGACGGCGTGCTGGCCACCGCGGACATCCTGGAGGACCTGCTGCTCCTGGGCGTGCTGGAGAACAAGGTCGTCATGGGGTCGATGAACCGCGGCGGACTGTCCGGCGCCTCCTTCGAGATGGACGACCGCTTCACCGGCCACCGCGCCGAGGACATGGAGCGACTGCGCTTCGACGCGGGCAAGCTGCTGCTGCGCCTCGACTACGAAGACCAAGGCTCACTGGAGACGCTGGAATCCACCGCCCGCGCGATCGACGACATGGCCGCACGCCGCCTCCCCGTCTTCGTCGAGCCGTTCATCTCGCGCCGAGTGGAGGGCAACGTCCGCAACGACCTGGGCGCCGAGGCCGTCAGCCGCTCCATCGCCATCGCCTCGGGCCTCGCGGGCACCTCCGCCTACACCTGGCTCAAGCTGCCGGTCACCGCGAACCCCGACGACATGGCGGAGGTCCTGGAGACCTCCACCCTGCCCACCGTGCTGCTGGGCGGCGAGGTCGGCGCGGATCAGGAGGGCGCGTACGAGAAGTGGCGCAAAGCGTTGCGGCTGCCCACCGTCCAGGGCATGGTCGTGGGCCGCTCGCTCCTGTACCCCGCCGAGGGCAGCGTGGAGACCGCGGTGGACACCGCGGTCGGCCTGCTCTGACACCGCCCTCCCCGGAAGACCTCCATGTCGACTTGTCGAGGAAGAAGCGCATGACGACCACACACCACCTGCCCGCCGGGAAGGCCGCGGCCGGCCCGTACGCGGTGGACATCTCCCCCGAGTCGGCCGACTGGGGCCACTCCAGTCTGCGTGTGCTCGAACTGCCGCCGGGCGGCTGGCACTCCTTCGACACCGCGGACAGCGAGTGGATCGTGCTGCCGCTCGCCGGGTCGTGCACGGTCGCCGTCGGCGGGGAGACCTTCCGGCTGGCCGGCCGCAAGAGCGTCTTCACCTCCGTCAGCGACTTCGTGTACGTACCGCGCGACGCCCAGGTCTCCCTCGCCTCCCGCGACGGCGGACGCTTCGCACTCACCGGCGCCCGCTGCACCCGGCGCCTGCCCGCACGCTACGTCCCCGCCTCCGCCGTCCCCGTCGAACTGCGCGGCACCGGTGGCTGCTCCCGCCAGGTCAACAACTTCGCCGCCGCCGGGGCCTTCGAGTGCGACCAGCTGATCGCCGTCGAGGTGCTGACGCCCGGCGGCAACTGGTCCTCGTACCCTCCGCACAAGCACGACGAGCACCGGCCCGGCGAGGAGTCCGAGCTGGAGGAGATCTACTACTTCGAGATCGCCGACCACGACGGCACACCCGGCCTCGGCTACCAGCGGGTCTCGCCCTCCGGCCACGGACAGGGCACCGACGTACTGGCCGAGGTACGCGACGGCGACACCGTCCTCATCCCGGACGGCTGGCACGGGCCGTCGATGGCCGTCCCCGGCCACGACATGTACTACCTCAACGTCATGGCGGGTCCCGGAGCCGAGCGCGACTGGCTGATCCGCGACCACCCCGACCACGGCTGGATCCGCGGCACCTGGCCCGACCAGCCGGTCGACCCCCGACTCCCCCTCTACACGGCCCCGGAGAAGTCCTGATGAGCACCACCACTCGCCGTCTGACCGTCGCCCAGGCCCTGGTGCGCTTCCTGTCCGCGCAGTACAGCGAGCGCGACGGCGTACGGCACCGGCTGATCGCCGGCACCTGGGGCATCTTCGGGCACGGCAACGTCGCCGGCATCGGCCAGGCGCTGCTGGAGGCCGGCGAGGAGCACATGCCGTTCCACCAGGGCCGCAACGAGCAGTCGATGGTGCACGCGGCCGTCGGCTACGCCCGCCAGCTCGACCGCCTCTCCGCGCAGGCGGTCACCACCTCCATCGGCCCCGGGGCCACCAACCTCGTCACCGGCGCCGCCCTGGCCACCATCAACCGCCTCCCGGTGCTCCTCCTGCCCGGCGACTACTTCGCCACGCGCCCCGCCGACCCGCTGCTCCAGCAACTTGAGCACCCGGTGGAGGCCGACGTGTCGGTCAACGACACGCTGCGGCCGGTCTCCCGCTACTTCGACCGCATCACCCGCCCGGAGATGCTCATCCCGTCCGCACTCCAGGCGATGCGGGTGCTCGCCGACCCGGCCGAGACCGGCGCCGTCACCCTCGCCCTGCCGCAGGACGTGCAGGCGGAGGCCTACGACTGGCCGGAGGAGTTCTTCGCCGAGCGCGTCTGGCACGTACGGCGCCCCGCGCCCGACCCGGTCGAACTCGCCGACGCGGTCCGGGCGATCCGCGCCGCCGCACGTCCGTTGATCATCGCGGGCGGCGGCGTCCATCACAGCAGGGCCGAGGACGCGCTCAAGGCACTCGTGGACGCGACCGGCATCCCCGTCGCCTCCACCCAGGCGGGCAAGGGCTCGCTGCGCCACGACCACCCCGCCGACCTCGGCGGCGTCGGCCACACCGGCACCGCAGTCAGCGACGCCCTCGCCCGCGGCGCCGATCTGGTCATCGGCGTCGGTACGCGCTACACGGACTTCACCACCGCCTCCCACACCCTGTTCGCCGCGCCGTCGGTCCGCTTCGTCAACCTCAACATCACCGCGTTCGACGCCCACAAGCTCGCCGCCCGCACGCTGGTCGCCGATGCCCGGGCGGGTCTGGAAGCGCTCACGACAGCGCTGTCCGGTCACCGCGTGAGTACGGCGTACGAGGCCGAGTACCGGGCGGGCAAGGCGCGTTGGGACGAGGTCGTGGACAGCGCCTACCGGGCGGACGACGAGCACGCCGTGCCCACCCAGACGCAGGTGCTCGGCGCACTGGACGCGGTCGTGGGCGACGACGACGTGGTCATCAACGCGGCCGGCTCGCTCCCCGGCGACCTGCACAAACTGTGGCGGGCCCGCTCACCGCGCCAGTACCACCTGGAGTACGGCTACTCCTGCATGGGCTACGAGATCCCGGCCGGCATCGGTGTCCAGCAGGCCGCCCCCGGCACGCCCGTGTGGTCGCTGGTCGGCGACGGAACGTACCTGATGATGCCGACCGAGATCGTCACCGCGGTCCAGGAGGGCCTGCCGGTCAACCTGGTCCTGATCCAGAACCACGGTTACGCCTCCATCGGCGGCCTCTCCGAGTCGGTGGGCGGCGAACGCTTCGGCACCGCCTACCGCTACCGGGCCGCGGACGGCACCTTCAGCGGCGCGCCGCTGCCGGTGGACCTCGCGGCCAACGCCGCCAGCCTCGGCATGGACGTCCTGCGCGCCAAGACCGTGCGCGAGCTGCGCGAGGCGCTCGCCGAGGCCCGCGCCTCCGAACGGCCCACCTGCGTGTACGTCGAGACCGACCCGACCCCCACCGCTCCGCCCGCGGAGGCCTGGTGGGACGTTCCGGTGGCCGAAGTGGCCTCCCGCGAGGCTGCCGTGACCGCCCGCGAGGCGTACGACCGTCAGGTCGCCGACCGCCACATCCACCTCTGACACCCCTCCCGCTCCCCTTCTTCTCCTTCCCTCTCCGGCTTCCCTTCTCCGGCTTCCGAAAGGCCCCGCACCATGAAGACCATCACCCACTGGATCGGCGGCAAGCCGGTCGAGGGCGCCTCCGGGCGCTTCGGCCCCGTCTACAACCCGGCCACCGGAGCCCAGGAGAAGCAGGTCGCCTTCGCCTCGGTCGACGACGTCGACACGGCCGTGGCCTCGGCCCAGGCCGCGTTCGAGAGCTGGGGCGACACCTCGCTCGCGAGGCGCACGGCGATCCTGTTCAAGTACCGCGAGCTGCTCGACGCGCACCGCGACGAGATCGCCGAACTGATCACCGCCGAGCACGGCAAGGTCCATTCGGACGCGCTCGGCGAGGTCGCGCGCGGCATGGAGATCGTGGAGCTGGCGTGCGGCATCGCCGACAAGCTCAAGGGCGAGCTGTCCACGCAGGTCTCCACACGGGTCGATGTCGCTTCGATCCGTCAGCCGCTGGGTGTCGTCGCGGGCATCACGCCGTTCAACTTCCCCGCCATGGTGCCGATGTGGATGTTCCCGCTCGCCATCGCCTGCGGCAACACCTTCGTGCTGAAGCCCAGCGAGAAGGACCCGTCGGCCTCGTTCCGGCTGGCCGAACTCGCCTCCGAGGCCGGCCTGCCGGACGGCGTGCTGAACGTCGTGCAGGGCGACAAGGTGGCCGTGGACCGCCTGCTGGAGCACCCCGACGTCGTCGCGGTCTCCTTTGTCGGCTCCACGCCGATCGCCAAGTACATCCAGCTCAAGGGCGTCGAGCACAGCAAGCGCGTGCAGGCGCTCGGCGGCGCCAAGAACCACATGCTCGTACTGCCCGACGCCGACCTGGACTTCGCCGCGGACCAGGCGATCAACGCCGCGTACGGCTCGGCGGGCGAGCGCTGCATGGCGGTCTCCGTCGTCGTCGCCGTGGGCGACATCGGAGACGAGCTCGTCGACAAGATCGCCGAGCGGGCGAAGGGGCTGCGGATCGGCCCGGGCAACGACCCGTCGAGCGAGATGGGTCCGCTGATCACACGGGAGCACCGCGACAAGGTCGCCTCGTACGTCTCAGGCGCGGCGGCTCAGGGCGCCGAGGTCGTCGTCGACGGCACCGGCTACTCCGTCGAGGGCCACGAGGACGGCTTCTTCCTCGGTGTCTCGCTGCTCGACAAGGTGCCGGTGACGGCGGACGCCTACAAGGACGAGATCTTCGGCCCGGTGCTGTGCGTGGTGCGCGCCGACACCTACGACGACGCCATCGAGCTGATCAACAGCTCGCGTTGGGGCAACGGCACGGCGATCTTCACACGGGACGGCGGCGCCACCCGCCGCTTCCAGCTGGAGGTCAAGGCGGGCATGGTCGGCGTGAACGTGCCGATCCCGGTCCCCGTCGGCTACCACTCCTTCGGCGGCTGGAAGGACTCCCTCTTCGGTGACCTGCACATCTACGGCAACGACGGGATCGCCTTCTACACACAGGGCAAGGTGATCACCACGCGCTGGCCCGACCCGTCGGACGCGGGCATCAACCTCGGCTTCCCGAGCCACTCCTGAGATGCGGTGGCCGGTGCGCTTCCCCTCGCACCGGCCACCGCCTGCCGGCCGGTCGGCCGGTCAGGGAGCGGCGGTCGGCCCGTCCGGCTGATGCCGGCGCTGTTCGACCATCTCGCGGCTGAGTTCCTCCGCCTCCGCATCGGGCAGCCGCTCGAAGCCTTTCTCCGTGATGACCGAGACGATGGGGAAGATCCTCCGGCTGATGTCGGGGCCGCCGGTGGCGGAGTCGTCGTCCGCGGCGTCATAGAGCGCCTGGAGCGCGGCCAGGGCCGCGTCGCGCCGGGACATCCCCTTGCGGAAGAGTTTCTTCAACGCGCCCCGGGCGTACGGGGATCCCGAGCCCTCGGCATGGAAGTCCGGCTTCTCGTAGGGGCCGCCTGTGACGTCGAAGCTGAAGATGCGGCCGTTCTCACCCTTGGGGGCCGTGACGTCGTATCCGACCAGGAGCGGCACCACGACCAGGCCCTGCATGGCCTGTCCCAGGTTCTCCCGGATCATGCCGGCCAGCCGGTTCGCCTTCGCGTTGAGGGTCATGGGGATGCCCTCGATCTTCTCGAAGTGCGTCAGTTCGACCTGATACAGCTTCACCATGTCGAGCGCGACCCCGACGGTGCCCGCGAAGGCCACCGCGGTGTAGTCGTCCGTGGGGTGCACCTTTTCCAGGTCGCGCTGAGCGATCAGGTTCCCCATGGTGGCCCGCCGGTCGCCGGCGATCATCACGCCGTCACGATAGGAGAGCGCCAGGACCGTGGTGCCGTGAGGGAAGGCGTCCGCCGGCGAGTGGACGCCGTCGGGCAACTGTGGGCGGGTGTTCAGCAGTTCCGGTCGGTGGGCCGACAGGAACCCGGTGAAGGACGAGGTGCCCGGGGTGAAGAACTCCTCCCCCAACCGGCCGTCGTTCTCGCTCCGTGCCATCCCTCTCCCCCTCCGCCGTGGGCGCACGACGGAGTCCTACCATGCCCCGACGCACGGGAAACGCCGCTCTCCGCAAGGCACTTCCCACCAGCAGCGCCGGGGCAGGGTCGACCTGATTCCGTCCAGAACCTCCTTCGGTCAGCCGCGCAGAGCGGACGCGAAGATCTTCGGGAGGGCCGACCAGCGGGGCCGGGCGGCGAAGTCGACGAGCAGGCGGCCGGTGCCGGCGCCGGTGCGGTTGGTGACGAACCACGGCGGCTTCGGGGACATCGACAGTTCCCCGTGCAGGACGGACCGCGGTGCCGGGCGGAAGGGGCCGCGGACGACGGTACGTTCGGGTCCGTCGAGGAGAACGGCGTTGTGCACGACGCCGATTCCGCTCTGCACGTCGTCGACGGTGTGTCCGGGGAAAGCGCCCCAGCTGGCCCGTGCGGTCAGGTAGCCCAGGCCGGTCCAGGCGTTCAACGCGACAGTGCCGTACCGCAGTTCCGCGATCGCCAGCTCCAGGGCCTCGCCGAGCTCGGCGATGGTGCGCGGGTGAGCGATGACGTTCACGCCGAGGGTGCCGGTGAACTTCTCGTTCGCCGTGCGCACCGCCGTGTCCAGGAACTGCCGGGCGTCACCGGGCAGTTCGAGGACGCCGAGCACCGGTGCGAAGTACTCGGTGGTGAGAGCCGGGCCGGGTTGCCGCTCATCAAGGCCTTCGACAAGCAGCCGCTCGCCGATCCTGCGGGCCTCCGGATAGGCGGTGAGCGCCTGCCCGACCCGCTCGTCGCTGCCCGGGTAGTAGGCGGCACGCTGCGGCGCCTCGGCCAGGACCGCGCGCAACTGCTCCAGGAACCGGTCCTTCTGCGGCCAGTCGGAACTGATGACGACGACCTGGCCGGCCACACAGTTGTAGCCGCCGTTGTGGAGGCGCTGGGTGACCACATGCTCGGCCTGGAACCGCAGATCGGCCTCCGACCAGGTGCCCGGCACCACGATCGTCGGTGAGACTCCGCCCAGTTCGCTGGTGATGTCCTTGTCCAGGAGCGGCGTGCCCGCCTGCTTGCGCGCGGCGCCCTCGGCCCCCGTGCCGTAGACGATCGCGTCGTGCGTCAGGGCGCTGCCGGTCATGTGGACGTGTCGGATCCGCGGATGGTGGACGAGATAGGTGCCGATGTCGGCGCCGCCCGTCACGATGCGGACGACGCCCCGTTCGATCAGCGGGGCGAGCACCTCGCTGAACACGTCGTGGAGGCCGTCCGTGAGCGGGTTGAGCTTCAGCGCGACGACCCGGTTGTGGGCGTACAGCTCGTAGAGCACGTCGAGGACGGGGATCGAGGTGATGTTGCCGGCGCCCAGGACGACCCCCACTCCCCCGGTCTCCTCGGGCCTGCGCAGTCCGAGTCCGGCGCTGCCGCGCACCGTGTCGGAGGTGACGCCCGGCGGCATCCAGACCTCGGCGCTGAAGCCGCTGAGCAGCAGCCGGTCGTAGGTGTCGTGGGGCAGGACGCGGACAGCAACGCGGCCGCCCGGCGCCCGGCCGAGGGAGAAGTCGTCGACGGGACTGCGCCCCTCCTCCAGGGCACGGACGGTCTGGGCGAGCGCGCTGGTGCCGATCAGCACGGGGTAGGGGCCCGAGGTCCACTCCTCGCCGAGCAGCGCGTCCTGGTCGGGAAGCTTCTTGTACGCCGCCGCGGCACGCACCCAGGCCTCGGCCCGCGCCGCGGTCGCCTCGTGCACGCGCTCCAGCAGCGTCCGGCGCTCGGCCAGACCGCAGGCCGCCCACGCCGCTTCGCCGCGGACGAGTTCGTCCACGATCCGGTCGATCCGCTCCGTCCTCTCCGCGTTCGGCGCCGGAATCGGGGTCGGGGCCGGGGTCGGGCTTGTCATCGTGCGGTCTCCTTGATCAGGTCGGCCGCTTTCTCGGCGGCCATCACGGTGGGGGCGTTGGTGTTGCCGCGCGGCACCGTCGGGAACACCGACGCGTCGACGACCCGCAGGCCCTCGACGCCGAGCACGCGCAGTTCGGGGTCGACCACGGAACCGATCGCGCAGGTCGACGTCGGATGGAACAGGGTCATCCCGCTCCTGCGCGCCCACGCGAGCAGGCCCGCCGCGTCGGCATCCGGTTCGGGGATGTCGTACGGGCCGGTGATGACGTCGGCCAAAGGACCCTGTCGCGCGATGTCCAGCGCGCTGCGCACGCCCGCCACGATGCACTCCTGGTCCTCGGCGGTCGTCAGGTAGTTGTGCACGATGCGCGGCGCGGAGTCCGGGCGGGGCGTGCGCAGGGTCACCTGGCCGCGGCTGCTGGGGGCGAGGACGCACGGGCCGAGGGCGAGTCCGTGCTCGGCGACGGCGCCGAGCCCTTCCTGGTGGAAGAGCACCGGCGCCATGTGGAACTGCCCGTCCGGCGCCTCCAGTCCGTCCCGGCTGTGGAAGAACCCGCCCGCCTCGCCGATGTTGGAGGTCAGCGGGCCGCGTCCCTCGTTCTGCAGGAGCGCAGCGTTGTCCGCGCTCGCGGCGGTGAGCAGCGACTCGACGTCGGTGCGGAAGTTCAGCAGCGCCATGTAGTGGTCCTGGAGACCCTGGCCGACGGGAAGGTCCTGCGCGACGTCGATGCCGAAGGCCGCGAGCGTCGCCGCCGGACCGACTCCCGACAGCATCAGCAGTTTCGGCGACTCGTAAGTACCCGCGCAGACGAGCACCTCACGCTCGGCGCGCACCGCCTCGACCGCTCCGTCGCGGACGATCTCCACCGCGCGCGCCCGGCCGCCCTCGATCACCACCCGCTGGGCGTGGGCCGCGTGCAGCAGGGTCAGGTTGGGGCGCTCCAGCGCCGGGTGCAGATAGGCGACGGCCGTGCTGCACCGCAGGCCGCCGCGCTGTGTCAACTGGTAGGGCCCGACGCCGAGCTGGGTCGGCCCGTTGAAGTCGTCGTTGCGCTGGTGCCCGGCCTTCAGGGCGGCTTCGACGAAGGCTGCCGCCAGGGGGTGGCGGGAGCGGCCTTCGCTCACGCTCAGCGGTCCGCCGGCGCCGTGGTAGGCGTCGGCTCCGCGTTCGTTGTCCTCGGAGCGCAGGAAGTACGGCAGTACGTCGGCGTAGGACCAGCCGGTGGCGCCGGCCGCGGCCCACCCGTCGTAGTCGGCCCGGTTGCCCCGGATGTAGATCATCGCGTTGGTCGAGCTGCACCCTCCGAGCACCTTGCCGCGGGGCAGATAGGCCCGGCGCCCGCCCAGCCCCGGTTCCGGCTCCGAGTCGAGGTCCCAGTCGAGGGCGCTCTTGAACAACTGGCCGAACGCGGCCGGGACATGGATCTCCTGAGCCGTGTCGGGCCCACCGGCCTCGATGAGAGCCACGCTCACGGAGGCGTCCTCCGAGAGCCGCGCCGCCAGCACACAGCCGGCTGATCCCGCCCCGACGACGACGTAGTCGTACGTGTTCACCCGATCTCCTTTGACCAGACACGAACTGTGCACCTGCCACATCCGCGGAACCGTGCCGCGACGTACTGCCCGTGATATTCACGGGTCGGTGCCGGTTGCGGCCATAGGCGGTCGACGGAGATATGGGGGCTCACGTTGTGCCGTCGCACAATCAGCAGGGTCTACGATACGAGCGTGACGACGCTGTTGCCCGCCGAACACCCCGGCCAGGGGGTCGACCTCATCGGTCGGCTGCTGCGGTCGGTGGACGCCCTCGCCGACGAACTGACGCAGGACATCGTCAGCGGCGAGCACTCGTACGCCGAGAGCACGCTACTGACCCACGAGGTGCTGCGCGAGACCGTGTGCGACAACCTCCGTACGGTCCTGATGGCGTTGCAGGGCCTGCCGACCACGCTCGACGCCCCCCGGGCGGCCGGGCGGCTGAAGGCCGAACAGGGCATCCCGCTCGACGCGTTGCTGCATGCCTACCGGCTGGCGGGCCGGTTCGTCTGGGACCGGTTGCTCGCACTGGCCGTCGACGCGGGCGGCACCGACCAGTTGCTGCCGATGGCGTCCGACATCTGGCTGATGATCGACGAGTACTCCAGCGCCGCCGCCGAGGCCTACCGGACCACCTTCGAGGAGCAGGCGCGCCGCGAGGCCGCCGCCCGCAGCCTGATGCTGACGACGCTGCTCGACGGCAGCGCGCGCGACAGCGCCGGCGCCCGGGAGATCGTGCGTGTCCTGCACCTGGAACGTCCGGGCCCGTTCGTGGTGGTGTCCGCCGAGATCAACGACGCCAGTGAGCCGCTGCCCTCCGTCGAGGGGCGGCTGCGGGCTGTCGGCGTCGGTTGTGAGTGGATCCAGAAGGACGGCGCGAAGGTGGGCCTCCTCGCGCTGCCGAGCGGGCACGCGGCCGAGACGGCCCTCGCCGAACTCGCCGGGTCCGCGCTGTCCCGCGTGGGGGTCAGCCGCCCCTTCGCCTCTCCCACCGACGCGCCGAAGGCGTGGTGGGAGGCCCGGCTCGCGGCGCGCTGTCTGCCGCCGGGTTCCACGGGCGCGCATCTGTACGGCAGTTCACCGATCGCCCTGCTCGCGGCGGCGTCGCCGGACGCCGCGGCGCAGGTGGCCTGTGCCGTGTTCGGGCCGCTGCGCACTCTGCCGGAGGCGGAGCGCCTGACCCTGCTGGAGACCCTTGACGCCTGGTTCGCCTGCGGAGGCTCGACGACGAAGGCGGCCGACCGGCTGCACTGCCACCGCAACACCGTGCTGTACCGACTCAACCGCATCGCCGAGCTGACCGGCCGCCCCACCACCCACGCCGAAGCGTGCGCGGAGCTGTTCATCGCGTTGCGGGCGATTCGGCTGGGCTCACCGATCACCGAGGGCTGACCGGGTCGCGGGGGTACGCGCCCACCGGGCTCCTGGAGGAGAGGGAGGCCGGATCCGGCGCGTGCCGCGGCCGACGTCGTACGGCCGGCCTATTTGGTTCGGTGCGTCGCGCGTGCTTCGGGTGCCTGCGTGCGTTGCCGTGATCGGGGCAGCCGTTGCCCGTTCACCCTTTCCGGGAGGGGCGTCGGGCTGACAGACTCCGGAGGGTGCCCGACTTCGACATGCTTGTCATCGGATCCGGCCCCGGCGGGCAGAAGGCTGCCATCGCGGCCGCCAAGCTCGGCCGCCGGGTCGCCGTCGTCGACCGCCCCGACATGGTCGGCGGGGTCTCCATCCACACCGGGACCATCCCCTCCAAGACCCTGCGCGAGGCCGTCCTCTACCTCACCGGACTCACGCAACGCGATCTGTACGGCCAGAGCTACCGGCTCAAGGAGGACATCACCGTCGCCGACCTGACCGCGCGCACCCAGCACGTGGTGGGCCGTGAGGTCGACGTCATCCGCAACCAGCTCTCGCGCAACCACGTCTCGTTGTTCGGCGGCACCGGCCGCTTCGTGGACGATCACACGGTCGCCCTGCGCGAAGTGACCGGCCGCGAACGGCTGTTGAGCGCGCAGCACATCATCATCGCCACCGGCACCCGGCCCGCGCGGCCCGCGACCGTCGAGTTCGACGAGCGGACCATCATGGACTCGGACAACGTCCTCAATCTGGAGCAGGTGCCCCGCTCCATGGTCATCGTCGGAGCGGGCGTGATCGGCATGGAGTACGCCTCCATGTTCGCCGCGCTCGGCAGCAAGGTCACCGTCGTCGAACAGCGGCCGGGGATGCTCGACTTCTGCGATGTCGAGGTGATCGAGTCGCTCAAGTACCACCTGCGCGATCTCGCCGTCACCTTCCGCTTCGGGGAGACCGTCTCCGCGGTCGAACGGCACGCCCGGGGCACCCTGACCATCCTGCAGAGCGGCAAGAAGATCCCGGCGGACGCCGTGATGTACTCCGCGGGCCGGCAGGGCCTGACCGACGAACTCGATCTGGACAAGGCGGGGTTGTCCGCGGACCGGCGCGGCCGGATCACGGTCGACGAGCACTACCGCACCGAGGTTCCGCACATCTACGCCGTGGGCGACGTCATCGGTTTTCCCGCGCTTGCGGCGACGTCGATGGAGCAGGGCCGTACGGCGGCGTACCACGCGTGCGGTGAGCCGGTGAACCGGATGCACAACCTGCAGCCCATCGGCATCTACACGATCCCGGAGATCAGCTTCATCGGACGGACCGAGGACCAGCTCACCGAGGACAGCGTGCCGTTCGAGGTCGGCATCTCCCGCTATCGCGAGCTGGCCCGCGGGCAGATCATCGGTGATTCGCACGGGATGCTGAAGCTGCTGGTCTCCCCGGAGGACCGCACACTCCTCGGGGTGCACTGCTTCGGCACGGGGGCCACCGAGCTGATCCATATCGGGCAGTCCGTCATGGGCTGCGGCGGCACGGTGGACTACCTGGTCGATGCGGTCTTCAACTATCCGACGCTCGCGGAGTCCTACAAGGTCGCCGCGCTGGACGCCACCAACAAGATCCGGCAGGTCGACCGGCTGCGGGAGTGACCGGCAGCGCGCAGGTCCCGCGACACCGTTCGGCGGGACCTGCGCGAGCGCGGCCGATCAACGGCATAAGCTCGACGGATGGCGAAGTACTTCGACGTTCACCCAGAAAACCCTCAGCCGCGCACCATCGGCCAGGTCGCCGACAGCATCCGCTCGGGCGGGCTCGTCGTGTATCCGACGGACTCCTGCTTCGCGCTGGGCTGCCAGCTGGGCAGTCGCGACGGCATCGACCGGATCCGTTCGATCCGCCGGCTCGACGACCGCCACCACTTCACCCTGGTGTGCCAGAACTTCGCGCAGCTCGGCCAGTTCGTGTATGTCGACAACGACGTGTTCCGCGCCATCAAGGCCTCGACGCCCGGCAGTTACACGTTCATCCTTCCGGCCTCGCGGGAGGTGCCGCGCAAGCTGCTCCACCCGAAGAAGAAGACGGTCGGAGTCCGCATTCCCGATCATGTCGTGGCCCAGGCTCTGCTCGCCGAGCTCGGAGAGCCGCTTCTGTCCAGCACGCTGCTCCTGCCGGACGAGACCGAGCCGATGACCCAGGGATGGGAGATCAAGGAGCAGCTCGACCACGTGGTGGACGCGGTCATCGACTCAGGCGACTGCGGCACCGAGCCGACGACGGTCATCGACTTCTCCAACGGCGAGGCGGAGATCGTACGGCGAGGGGCCGGCGACGTCACACGGTTCGAGTGACCCCCGGCTGAAGCGGCAGAGCCCCGAGCCCACGTGGTCATAACCGATGGCTATGGTCACGGGTCTTGGACGTGACCTCGATCGCGGGCCGACGATGGATGGCAGGCACCGCCACCCGGAGGAGGGGTCACGATGCAACTCGGCGTCCACGGACTCAACACCAACGCGACACTGGATCCGGCCGTCACCGTCCAGCTGGCCCGGCGGGCGGAGGAGTTGGGATACACCTCGTGGTGGGCCGGTGATCACGTCGTACTGCCGAGCCCGCGCACGCCCCCGTCACCGATGGCTCCGACGGACCCGGTTCTCGATCCGCTGACGCACCTGGCGTACGTCGCCGCAGTGACCGAGCGTCTCGAACTCGGCACGGGCATCCTCATCCTGCCCCAGCGCAACCCGCTGGTCCTGGCCAAGCAGGCGGCGAGTGTGGATGTGCTCAGCGGGGGGCGGCTGCTGCTCGGGGTGGCGGCGGGTTTCCTCGAAGCGGAGATGACGGCCGTCGGGGTGCCGTTCAAGGAGCGGGGCCGACGCACCGACGAGTACATCGACGCGATGACGGCGCTGTGGACGCAGCGGCAGCCCGCGTTCGAAGGCCGATACGCCTCCTTCCGCGATGTCGACGCGCACCCCCGACCGGTGCGGCCCGGCGGTCCGCGGATCATGGTCGGCGGGCACAGTCCGGCCGCGTTGCGGCGAGCCGTCGCGCGCGGCCACGGCTGGATCGGCAACGGCGACTCCCCCGAGACCCTGGCCGGCCACCTCGCCGCGCTGAAGCAGGCCGCGGCCGAGGTCGACCGCCCGGCCCGGCTGGGCCCGCTGGAGATCACCTTCGCCCATCTGGACCCGGCAACGCTCGACGCGGAAACCGTCCGGCGGTACGCCGCACTCGGCCTGGACCGGTTGCTTCTCTACCCCGTGCCGCTGGAGAACCCGGCTGACATCCTCGCCTTCCTCGAAGAGCGGGCGCCGACGGCCTGACGACGGCCACGGATGCGCGCGCCGGCGGTCAGGTCACGCCAGCAGCAAGAGATGCGCGTCGACCAGGGCCTGGCAGAGTTCCAGGCGCTCGCTCACGTCGAGGGCGAAGGACAGGTCCTGGGGCTGGAATTCACCGCACGCGGCGATGTGCCGTACCGCGCTGCCGAAGTGGTCCGGGACGGTGACCGTACGGCGCCCGAGCACGACATGCAGTCGCCGCGTCTCCGGCTGCCGGAACAGCGCGCAGGGCACCGTCTCCTGCCGGCGCAACCGTGTCGTGTCGTTCACACCGAAGAAGCCGAGCGTGTGGTCCGTCGCGAACGCGCCGGGTATGCGGTCCGTCAGCTCGGTGAGGAAGGTGCGGAGGTGTGCGGACCGGATCCGTTCGGGGTCCGCGTCGTCGAGGACGGTCCGGAGGCCGGCCATGAGCCGCTCGGTGGGTCCGGTCGTGGAGCCGCGGTCGTGGAGCCAGCCGACCGGCAGTTCGGCGTCCAGCTGCTCGGCGGGAAGGCTCTCTTCGAGCAGTTCGAGAAGGGAGGTCCGCAGCACATCCCGCCAGGTGTTCGAGGTGACGCTGATGGTGACGTGCCCCGACTGGCCGCTCTGGGTGTGGGCCCGGTGCGGGGTTCCCTGGGGCATGTAGAGCACGTCGCCCGGGCGCAGCACCAGGTCGGTGAGCCCGGGCTCCAGTCGGTGCTGCCGCTCCCAAGGCGTGGCTTCCAGGTGCCAGTTCTTCTCGCCGAAGGCCTGCAGCACGAAGACGTCGTGGGGATCGGAGTGGAGACCGAAGCCCTGGGCGGATCCGGGCGTGAGGTAGATGTTCGCCCGGCATCGATGCCCGAGGGCGAGTTCCAGCGAGCGGCAGAACGCCGTCAGCGGCGGGTGGTACCAGTGCGCGCTCTGAAGAATGAGCGTGGCACCGCCGCGTACGGCGGCCGTCACCTCCGCGGGGCTCGCTATGCCGTGCGTCAGGTCTTCGAAGGTGCGCTCGACTTCCGTCATCCGGTGGTCGACGGGGCGCGGGTACACCTCGCGCAGAGACCTCAGATAGGACGCTCGGGGCAGGATGTCCCCCTTGCGCACCAGGCGAATCAGCTCCGCGCGAAGCAGCGGCAGGCTGGTGAGCATGCGGTCGATGTCGCTCACATCGATCAGGTCACTGGCCGGAATCCCCTTCGTCAAAACATGCGCTCGTTTTCCCCACACGTCGGCGATGAAGGGTTCCTCGTCGCCGACGCAGCGACGCAGCGTCTCCTTGTCGACCGGTAGCGTCCGCGCCGCGTCGTCGAGTGCTTCCGCTTCCTCGGGGAGCGAGACCAGCGAGCCCATCTGCCCGCGCAGCGATGCGGTGTTGACGATCTGGACCCTCGGCGCCTGTTGAGCAGTGGAGAGCATCGCGTCCTTCCGGTTCCGTCCGGCGTCACCCGGCAGGCAGTCTCGCTTCGGACGCTCGAGTGCCACTCGACCGCTCCGCGGCCGGGAAGGTCAGGGAAGGCCGGGCGACCTCAACCGGCGTCGCCTCCGGCGAAGGTCACCTCCGCCGTACTCACGGTGTCCCCGCGGCGCCCCGGTGCGAGCTGCCCGTGCCAGTACAGGTTGGTGTGTGCGATCACCTGGCCCGGAGGCGGTGCTCCGTACGCGCTGAGGTCCTCCGTCGTATGGGCGTCGCCGACCAAGGTCACGTCGTAGCCGCGGACGAAGGCTCCGTGCAGGGTCGAGCGGATGCACGCGTCGGTCTGGGCACCGGTGACGATGACGCGGCCCACTCCGCGCTCGGCGAGCAGTGTCTCCAGTTCGGTGCCCTCGAACGAGTCGGAGTAGTTCTTGTGCACGAGCGGTTCCGCATCGTGGCGGACCAGCTCCGGAACGTACTGCCATCTCTCGCTGTCCCGCTGGAGCTGGTCGTCGGCGTGCTGCACCCAGAGCACGGGCACGTCCTCGGCCCGCGCCTTGCCGACCAGGGTGTTGATGTTGGCGATCACTCCGTCGCGGTCGTGGCTGCCTGCCATCACGCCGTTCTGGACGTCGATGACGAGCAGTGCGGTGTGCTGCCGGCCGGGCAGAGTCGTCACGGGTGCCTCCTGTTGCCGTGCGGCTTCATCAGCCACGGTATTGCGTGGAGCGCTCGTGGGAGGTCCAGGCGGGCGGCTTGGGCTTCGCCTCTGATGCGAAGAGAGAACCCGAACCCGGCTGCCGCTGTGCGGAGTTGCCCCCGGAAGCGGGCCGCTGCGCCCCCGGACCGCCCCAGTCTCCTTCGCCGAGGACCAGGAGGGGGTCGAACATCACTACCACGCCGGCCAGGATCAGGAAGACGACCGGGCCGAACAGCATGGGAAGCATGATCGAGGTGGGTGAGCCGCCCAGCGAGGACGCTGTCGCGTCGCCGTGCAGGTGGACCCTGACCGCCGCCATGGCCGTGTAGTGCATGCCGCTCACGGCGACGCCCATGACGAGGCTCGCCCCCAGGCTCGCGAAGAAGCCGCGGATCGAAACGGCCGCCCAGAGAGCCGCGGTGGCGGCGACGACGGCGATCACCACGGAGATCGCGACGACGGTGGGGTCGTAGCGAATGTCGCCGCCCATGCGCATCGCGGCCATGCCCATGTAGTGCATGGCCGCCACCCCGAGACCGGTGATGGCACCGGCCGTGAGCAGGGCGGTCCGGCCGGCTCCGCGGTAGCCGACGATGAAGACGCCGATACCGACCACCAGGACGGCCACGAGCAGGCTCGCGAAGGTCAGGTACGCGTCGTACCGGATACGCGTTTCCTCGACCTGGAACCCGATCATGGCAATGAAATGCATGGTCCAGATGCCGCAGCCGATAGACGCCGCTCCGAGCGCCAGCCATCCGGGTTTCCAGGACCGTTTGTTGCGCAGCGATCTGGTGACGCAGCGCAGTCCGAGCGCGCCGCCCAGGGACGCCATCAGATAGGCCGCCACAGGCGTGACCGCGCCATAGCTGAATCCGTCGACTGTTCCTTGCATATGCCAAATCCCCCCAGACTCTGGCTCCTGCGTGGCAAAGGTCTACGGGGTCGACGGTGCGAGAGCAAGCACTTTCAGTGGATTGCGTGTCAACTCCTCATTGAAAAGTGCGCAATAGGTGCACGAGTGCGTCATTTCCGGTACGGATGTGGGGAGTTGAAGCCGGATCCACCGCACGCCTGCACCGGCTCCGGTGCGCGGGAGCCGGTGCAGACGCGGATCAGGAGGGACCGCCACGGGTCACGTGTGGGGGCACTCCTTCCAGGCGAGGTGGTAGATGGTGCTGATGTCGCCGTCCGTCGAGTCCATGGTCATGAAGCTGGTACTGCCGGGGGCGGAGCTGCCCGCGTTCACGCGCAGTTCGGTGTTGATGTTGAAGTTCCGTTGAACTCCACAGGGCGCCCAGACCAGTTGGGCCCAGTCCGTCGTGTCGGTGGCCTGCCAGTTGTCGTCCTGGGGGCCGGCGAAGGCGTGGGTGAGCGACGCGGTGTTCGAGGAGCCCTGGAAGTAGTACGAGGCCTTCTCCGTGCTGTTGGCGCCCGGCTGGAGTGAGGCGAAGCCTCGGTAGTCCGCGCTCGCGATGGCGTAGGTGAAGCCCTGCGGGACGTGGACGATCAGATTGAGCTGACAGTTCTTGCGGAACGCGGTGGGGTCGGCGTTGCCGCCGACCTGGGCGAGGTAGTTGCTGTAGGTCACCGTGAAGGCGGTGTTGTCCGGGGAGACCGCGACGGCGGCGGTTCCCTGGGGGCAGCCGGAGCCGTTCACGGTGGCGACCTTGATGACGATGCGGTCCGGGGGCGGGTCGACGAATCCGGACGACGGGTCCTGCGTGGGGAGTGCGGTGGCGAACAGCGCGGCTATCGCGCCGCTCAGGAGCAGCCCACCAGTCATGGTTCTCCCATCCATTGCGTTGGCGTTCCGGCGGCGCGAGAGGTGCGCCGCCGTGAATTGGGGGGTGCGGCCTCCCTGGTGCACGGAGGCCGTCGCGGACCGATTGCATGGGATCGAGCAGGGAAACTGACTGATCATGCACATGCCAATGCGGCAGGCACATTTACTCCCACCCTGTGAAGGAGCTGTGAAGGCCGGGAGTGATCGCAGCGTACGCACCCCGGCTTTTGGTGGACAGGGCGATCTCCGGCCATTCACCGCCGTCCCCGCCGCCGAATCTCCCCCGTGTGCAAAGGGATCTCTCCGGGCCTCTTTTCCACACCGTCCGCGTCGCGCGGGGTACCCGGAAAGCCCGTAGCGTGAACCGTACGAGGCCCGTGACTGCCAAGGAGCGATCATGCCGATCAGTCAGCCCGATGCGCCCTCCCCCTCCGACGACACCACGACCCCAGACGCCCTGCTGCACACGGGCTCGGGCGGTGAGGTGTCCCCCGAGGACCTGGTGCTCGCCACCGGTCGCGACATCACCCCGCAGAACCTCGCCTGGGCCGAGCGAAAGCTCGCCGCGGAGGGGCCGGCAGCCCTGGACAAGCTGCTCCCGTAGGTCACCGGGCCTCCCGTGGACGCACTCGGCGCAAGTCACGGTGAGTGACGCTCCTCGCCTCCTGGCACCAGGCAGTGTAGATATGAGCACATGGTCCGACTCGTGGGTCGATCCTGGGCTCAGTCGACCCTCTCCCGCAAAGCCCTGCGCTCGCGGCGCGGGGGTGATCGCGTTCGCCCTGCGCACGATCACCAGGCATCGCAGCCGCCGCGCACACCGGTGACGCCGAGGAGGTCGCACCGGGGCGGACGGCGCAGACGGTCCGCCGGAGGGCTCAAGTCGGCCCTGAGCGGGCGCAGCGTCGCCGGCCAGGTCTTCGTCCTTCAAGTGGTGATCGTGCTGCTGCTGGTCGTGGCAGCGGTGGCGGCCCTGGTGCTGCAGGTACGGCACGACAGCACCCAGGAGGCCCGCAACCGCTCACTCGCCGTCGCCGAGACGTTCGCGAACGCGCCGGGCACGCGTGAGGCCCTCAACAGCCCCGATCCCACGGCCGTACTGCAACCGCGGGCCGAGGCCGCCCGCAAGCAGTCCAAGGTCGACTTCATCGTCGTGATGAACACCGACGGCATCCGCTACACCCACCCCAAGCCGGACCGGATCGGCAAGAAGTTCGTCGGAACGCTGGCACCGGCACTGGCCGGCCGCTCCATCACCGAGGAGATCACGGGAACGATTGGACCGCTGGTGCAGGCCGTCGTCCCGATCAAGGCGGACGACGGCTCGGTGGTGGGTCTGGTGTCCGCGGGGATCACGACCGCCAACGTCGGCGGCGTAGCCGATCACCAGCTGCCGATCCTGCTGGCCGCCGCAGCGGTCGCGCTGGCCCTCGCCACGGGTGGAACGGCGCTGGTGAGCCGCCGGCTGCTGCGTCAGACCCGCGGCCTTGGCCCGTACGAGATGACACGGATGTACGAGCACCACGACGCGGTGCTGCACGCCGTCCGGGAGGGCGTGATCATCGTCAGTGGCGACGGTCAGCTGCTGCTCGCCAACGACGAGGCGCACCGGCTGCTCGATCTGCCTTCCCCGGCAGAGCGCAAGCACGTCCTCGAACTCGGTCTCGACGCGGACACCGCCGACCTGCTGGCCTCGGGGCGGATCGCCACGGACGAGGTGCACCTGGTCGGAGACCGGCTGCTGGCGATCAACCAGCGGCCCACCGACCTCCAGGGTGGCCCGCCGGGCAGTGTCGCCACGCTCCGTGACTCGACCGAACTGCGGGCACTGTCCGGACGCGCCGAGGAGGCACGCGAACGCCTCAACCTCCTCTACGACGCCGGTGTGGGCATCGGCACGAGCCTGGACGTCACCCGCACCGCCGAGGCTCTCGCGGAGGTGGCCGTACCCCGGTTCGCGGACTTCGTCACCGTCGACCTCCTCGACGGCGTCCTCAACGGCGAGGAACCGGACGCGGCCACCGATCTGCACCGTACGGCGTTCAGCGGCATCCGCGACGACGCGCCGCTGTACCCGGTGGGCAAGCGGATCGCGCTGGTCGACTCCTCACCGCAGGCCCGCAGCCTCAGCTCCGGCGAGGCCGTCATCGAGCCCGACCTCAGGGACGCCGCCGGCTGGTACGCGCAGGACCCCGCACGCTCCGCGCAGGTCGTCGAGTACGGCATCCACTCGCTGATCACCGTCCCGCTGCGGGCGGGCTCCCAGGTGATGGGCGTGGCCAATTTCTGGCGTTCACAGGAGCCCGACCCCTTCGACCTGGAGGAGCTGGCCCTCGCCGAGGAGCTGGTCGCCCGCGCCGCGGTCTCGATCGACAACGCACGCCGCTACACGCGCGAGCACACCATGGCCGTGACCCTGCAGCGCAGTCTCCTGCCACGCACCCTGCCCGAGCAGAGCGCCCTGGACGTCGCCTACCGCTATCTGCCCGCCCAGGCGGGAGTCGGCGGGGACTGGTTCGACGTCCTGCCGCTGTCCGGTGCGCGCGTCGCCCTCGTGGTCGGCGACGTGGTCGGCCACGGGCTGCACGCCGCGGCCACCATGGGGCGGCTGCGCACCGCGGTCCACAACTTCTCCGCCCTGGACCTGCCCCCGGACGAACTGCTCGGACTCCTCGACGAGTTGGTCGCCCGCGTCGACCAGGACGAGGCGGCGCACGACAGCAGCGCCGCCATCACCGGCGCCACCTGCCTGTACGCGATCTACGATCCGGTCACCCGGATGTGCACCGTCGCCCGCGCGGGCCACCCGATGCCCGCCCTGGTCCGGCCCGACGGGAGCGTCGAGTTCCCCGAGGTGCCGGCCGGCCCGCCCCTCGGGCTCGGCGGCCTGCCCTTCCGGACGGCCGAACTCGAACTGGAGGAGGGCAGCCGGCTGGTCCTGTACACGGACGGACTCATCGAGGACCGGGACCGGGACATCGACGTGGGGCTCGATATGCTGCGCACCGCGCTCACCGAGGCCGACCCGTCCCCGGAGGAGACCTGCCGGACCGTCCTCGAAGCGCTCCTTCCGGCGCGGCCGAGCGACGACATCGCCTTGATCGTGGCCCGTACCCGTGCGCTCGAAGCCGACCGGATCGCCGACTGGCAGGTGCGCTCGGACCCGGCGGCCGTCGGCGAGGTGCGCGCCTCGGTCACCCGTCAGCTGTCCGCATGGGGCCTGGAGGACCTGGCGTTTGCCACGGAGCTGATTCTCAGCGAGCTGGTCACCAACGCGATTCGCTACGGCAGCGATCCCATCCAGGTCCGTGTGCTGCGCGACCGCAGCCTGATCTGCGAGGTCTCCGACAGCAGCAGCACCTCGCCGCACCTGCGCTACGCGGCCACCACCGACGAGGGTGGGCGGGGTCTGTTCCTCGTCGCGCAGCTCGCCGAGCGCTGGGGCACCCGCTACACCCCGGAGGGCAAGGTCATCTGGGCGGAACAGCCGTTGCCCTGATGCAACGAGGGGGCGAGGTGCGGCACCCGTCCTCCCCCGAAGTACCCAGGACAGGTGCCGCACGTTCTGTGCTCGCGCGCCGGCGACGACCGCGCGAGGTCCATACGATGCCGCGGGCCGCGGCGCGGGCACCTGAGGCACGGGTCCCGACCGCCACGGGCAAGGTGCCCGGGGCCCCCGGGACCGCGCGCGTACGCCTGCGAGATGCTGGGGTGCCGCCGTACGACGGCACAGTGGGCTCGGCAGTCGCCCCCAACGAGGGAGTAGGTCATGTCAGTTGATGTCGTGGTGGGCGCGGGAAGCACCGGGGTCGCGACCGCCTCCTTGCTCGCGGACGCCGGCCGCCGCGTCCGCCTCGTGACGCGCAGCGGAAGCGGGCCCGAGCATCCGGGCATCGAACGCGTCGCGGCCGACGCCACCGACGCCGACCGGCTCACCGCACTCTGCCGGGACGCCACGACGTTGTTCACCTGCGCCGCTCCGCCGTATCACGCCTGGCCCAAGGCGTTCCCGCCGCTCTCCGCGGCCCTGCTCACCGCCGCGGAACGCACCGGTGCCGGTTATGTCGTGCTCGACAACCTCTATGCCTACGGGCAGGTCGACGGGCCCATGACCGAAGACCTGCCACCGGCTCCGAACAGCGTCAAGGGCGGTGTGCGGGCGCGGATCTGGCAGGAGGCGCTGGCCGCGCACCAGGCGGGCCGGGTGCGTGTCACGGCGGTGCGCGCCTCCGACTTCATCGGCGTCGGCGCCTCCTCCGTGTTCACGCTGGCGGTGGCCCCGAAGGTGCTGGCCGGCAAGCCGGCTCTCGTACCCGGGGACCTCGACGCGCCGCACAGCTGGAGCGCCGTCCGGGACGTCGCCCGGGCACTGGTGGCTGTGTCCCGGGACGACAGGGCATGGGGGCACGTCTGGCACGTCCCCACCCCGGCGCCCGTCTCCGTACGCGAACTGGCCGGACTGCTGGCGCATACGGCCGGTGTCCGCGCTCCGAAGCTGCGCACCATGCCCGCCTGGATGCTGACGCTCGGTGGTCTGTTCTCGGCGACCGTGCGTGAACTCCCGGAGATCCAGTACCAGTTCCGGCAGCCCTTCGTCCTGGACTCCGCGCACACCGAGGAGACCTTCGACCTGAAACCGACACCGCTGGAGGTCACCTTGAAGGAGATGGCGACCGTCTGACCGGTCGGGGTGGGGAGGCCCGCTGTCCAGATCCGCGGTGGGCGATCCTGAGGTTCAGCGCAGGACAAGCACGACGGCCAGCGCGATGAGCAACGAGTCGATCCTGTCCAGCAGGCCACCGGAGCCGGGTAGCCAGCGGCCGGCGTCCTTTGCCTCCACACCTCTTTTCACCATGGATTCGAGAAGGTCGCCGGCAGGGCCGCCGACCGCCACCGCGACCGCCATCGGCCAGCTCAGCGCGGACAGCACAGTGAGCACTCCGACGCCGGCCGCGGCCCCGGCCAGAGTTCCGCTCCACCGCTTGGCCGGTGACAGGGGTGACAGTCGTGGCCCGCCGAGCTGCCGACCGGCGAAGTACGCCACGATGTCGGCGATCGAGACCCCCACGAACAGCGCGAGCGCGCTCGCCCCGAGCGGCACCAGCCCTGCCACGACACCCAGCCAGGCCAGCCCGAGCAGGCCTGCGCCGGTCCGGCGCAGGCCGTGGTCGGCGTCGCCGGCCAGGAGCGGCACCGCGGCCACCGCCAGCGCACCGATCCCGACCACCCGGAACACCTCTCCGGGAGCCAGCCAGGCGGCCAGCACCACACCGGTCACCGCAGCGGCCAGCACCACTCGGTCCACCGGCCCCAGCTGCATCAGCCCGCCGAACTCCATCACCGCGATCACGCCGACCACGACGGCAATGGCCGCGGTGCCCGGGCGGCCCAGCCAGAACGCCCCGGTGACCAGCGGCACTCCGACCGCCCAGGCGCACCATCGGACCATCAGCTCACGACGCCGGGACGCCGCCACCGCGATACCGCCCAGGACCAGCGCCCCACCGAGGTAGGGCGCCAGGGAGGCCACCGTGATCACCTCGCGGCTCCGGCGGCGGGAACGCCGGTGGGCATCGCGAGGAGCGAGTCCGCGCCCGGGCGCAGCACGTCCAGGGCGGTCCGGCACGCGGCCACGATGCGCGCGTTCTCCGCCGTGTCCTTGACCGCGATGCGCACGGTGAGTCCCCGGTACTCCGACGACAACGGCGACAGGTCGCGCAGGTACACGTCGTGGCGACGGCACTCGGCCACCAGCTGCGCGGCGCTCGGCCCGTCGGACGGCAGCGTCACGGTGAGGAAGTTCGCCACGGCCTCCTCGACCACCAAGGCCTCGTCCAATCCGGCCAGGTCGGCGGCCAGTTGCCGGCGCAGCACATGGGTGCGCTCCCAGCAGTCGCGGTAGTACGCCGGGTCGCGCAGGGCCTCCACGGCGGCCAGCTGGGCGGGGAGGCTGACCGGCCAGGGCGGTGTCCGCCGGCGTAGCTGCGCCGCTGTGGCCGGTTCGGCGACCAGGTACGCGGCCCGCATCCCGGACAGTGCGTACATCTTGGACAGCGACGTGCAGACCACGGCGCGCGGGTCCGTCGCGGCGAGGCCGACGAGCGACTCGGCCGGGTCGACATAGCCCAGGTACGCCTCGTCGATCCACCAGCGGGTACGGGCGGGCGCGTCGGCGATCAGCGAGCGCAGCTCGGCGGCCGGCGCGTGGCGGCCGGTCGGGTTGTTCGGGTTGACCACCACCACGAGGTCGTAGCGGCCGGACGCGACCGCGGCGGACAGCCGGGCCGGATCGATCCGCCAGCCGTCCTCCCGGCGCAACCGGAACCGGTCCACCCGGCATCCGATCACCCGCTCCGTGACGTGGGCGTACTCGCCGTAGCCCGGGTCGGTGAGCAGCACCCTGCTGTCCGGGGTAAGCCACTGGCCGAAGGCCCTGAAGATCAGGTCGGACGAACCGGCGCCGACCGCGAGCGTCTCCACCGGCAGCGCCCGGGCCGTGGCGATCTCCGCGAGCAGACCTTCGGCGTCGGTCGGCGGCGAGGTCCTGGCGGCCCAGGCCGGGTCTTCCGCGAGCGCTGCCCGTACCCCCGGGGCCGGCGGGAACCAGGCGTCCAGCACGTCGGCCGCGACCACCTCATGGCGCCGCTGCAGAGTGCGGAAGTCGGTGCCGATGGCGGTGAAGGAGGCACCGCCGTGTTCGCAGCCGTCCGGCCGGGGTGCGAACGCCACGTCAAGCCGCCAGTCCACCGCGGACCTCAGTCTCTCCAGCGTGGTGGCGTACCGGTCCCTCGCGAGTTTCGTCAGCTCGGTCACGCTGCCGGTCAGCACCTCGAACGTCAACGCACCGCTGTGCACGGTGCGGCCGACCGGGCGCAGGCCCGCAGCCAGGTACATGTCGAGCAGCTCGGTGCGGCCCATCGCGACCACCCGGCGGCCGCCCCTGGCGGCGATCCAGCGCAGCGCCGCGTACATCAGCAGCGGCGCCGCCCCGGTGGCGCGCCAGCGCGGTTCGACGGTGAGGATGCGCACCTCGAACAGATCGTCCTCGTCCAGCAGCGGCAGTTCGTCGCGGGTGAGGTACTTGTCCAGCGCGTACCGCCCCACCCAGGGCGCGGTCAGGCTGACAAAGCCGATCCGGGCCTCTCCTCGCGCCGCGACGAGGTAGACGTTGTCACCGTCCAGCCCGTCGCGAAGCCGCCCGCCCGGATTCGGCGCATGCTGGCCCAACTCCTGTGCGTACACCCGGTGGCGCAATTCATGGATCCACTGAAGGTCCTCCGGAGTGGCAGCACGCACTTGCAGGTCACGGCCCATCAGTACCTCTCTCGACGCGAGGGGACTCCATCCTGGGGAACACTGCGCGGCCACGTCAGGGCCAAACGACGCATTCGGCCTGAGTACGCGTACTCAGGCACGGTCGTCCTGTGCAGGCCCGCCCAGCGATCAACCACAAGTTACCTTGAGGTATGTAGTGACTTAACAAGCAAGCAACAGTAGAACTTGTTCTCACTCTGTCGAGAGTGAGGAGCGTCACATGAGTGGCATTACCGTGCACGACAAGGGTTCTGACGGTGTATCACGTCGAAGATTCATCACAGGAACTGGTTCTATTCTTGGAGCCGTGGCTCTCGCCGGCCGCGCCACGGCGGCCCCGAGGACGGCGGTCGCCGCGGCCGCTTCCCTCGACTCCGGGGCTCATGTCCCCGTCCTGGTGATCGGCACCGGGTACGGCGGTTCGGTCGCCGCCCTGCGGCTCGCCGAGGCCGGCGTCGACGTGCAGATGGTCGAGATGGGCATGGCCTGGGACACCCCCGGTTCGGACGGCAAGATCTTCGCCAACACGACCAGCCCCGACTACCGGTCCTACTGGCTGCGGACCAGAACCAAGCAGCCCATCAGCAACTTCCTCGGCTTCCCGATCGACAAGGACATCCCCCGCTACACCGGGATCCTGGACGCGGAGCAGTTCGGCGGGATCCTCGTCTACCAGGGCCGCGGCGTCGGCGGCGGCTCCCTGGTCAACGGCGGCATGGCCGTCACCCCCAAGCGGGAGAACTTCGGCGCCATCCTCCCGTCGGTCAACGCCGACGAGATGTACGGCACCTACTACCCGCGGGCCAACGCCGGACTGGGCGTCGCCACCGTCGACCCCGCCTGGTTCGAGACGGCCGACTGCTACCAGTACGCCCGGGTCGGCCGCAAGCAGGCCCAGCGCTCCGGCTTCCCCTTCGTCTTCGTGCCCGACGTATACGACTGGGACTACATGGAGCAGGAGGCGGCCGGCACCGTCCCCAAGTCGGCGCTGGCCGGCGAGATCCTGTACGGCAACAACTATGGCAAGAAGTCACTCCAGAAGACCTACCTCGCCCGGGCCGGGGCCACCGGCAAGGTCACCATCTCCCCGCTGCACCAGGTCACTTCGGTCTCCCCCGCGACCGGCGGCGGCTACACCGTCGTCATCGACCAGCTCAGCACCAGCGGCGCAACCACCGCCACCAAGACCGTCACCGCGGACAAGGTGTTCTTCGCCGCCGGAAGCATCGGCACCAGCAAGCTCCTGGTCAAGCTCAAGGCCACCGGCGCCCTGCCCGCCCTCAACAGCGAGGTCGGCAAGGGCTGGGGCGACAACGGCAACGTCATGTGCGGCCGCGCCAACCACATGTGGGACCCCACCGGTGCACTCCAGTCGAGCATCCCCTGCTCCGGCATCGACAACTGGGCGGCCGGCGGCGCCTTCTCCGAGATCGCACCGCTGCCCACCGGCATCGAGACCTACGCCTCGTTCTACCTGTCCATCACCAAGAACCCGAACCGCGCCCAGTTCTCCTGGAACAGCGCGACCGCCGCTGTCGACCTGGACTGGCAGACGGCATGGAAGCAGCCGGCCATCGACATGGCCAAGACCATCTTCGACAAGATCAACGCGAAGGAGGGGACGATCTACCGCACCGATCTCTTCGGCACCTACAAGATCTGGGGCGACCACCTCACGTACCACCCGCTCGGTGGCGCGGTCCTGAACAAGGCCACCGACAACTACGGCCGTCTCCGGGGCCATTCCGGCCTGTACGTCATCGACGGCTCCCTGATCCCCGGCAACACCAGCGTCAACCCGTTCGTCACCATCACCGCGCTCGCCGAACGGAACATCGAAGCGATCATCGCCGCCGACCTGTAGCGATGACCTGACGCGGCAGGTATCCGTGGGAGGCGACCGGGAGCGCCTCCCGCACGTACGGCACCCCTCTGCGCCGGCAGTGCACAGCCGACTCGACGCCTCGGAGCACGCGGACGGCTCAGTGCGCCGGCAGTACGCAGACGGCGTCGAGGCCCAGCACATGGTTGAGGCGGCCGAACGCCAGCCAGGAACCGATGCTCATGCTCAGCTCCACGATCTCGCGCTGGCTGTAGTGCGCGGTCATCCGCGCCCAGAACGCGTCGTCGAGCCCGTGGTGGTCCAGGGCGTACCGCTCGGCGTACTCGGCGGCCAGCCGGGTGCGGTCGTCGAAGTCCTCGGTGGTGCGCCACTCGGTGACCGCTTCGGCGAACTGCTCCTCGACCTTCTGCCCGTCGCGCTCGGTGCGCCAGTCGAGGCAGAAGAGACAGCCGTTGATCTGTGCGATGCGCAGCCGTGCGGCCTCGAACTCGCGCAGCCCCAGGGTCGTGTGCTCGTACACCGACAGCGAGAAGTTCGCGGCGGCCATGCCGATGCCGGGCACCATCTCGCCCCACACATAGCCGATCGGTTCCTGGCCCTCGGGGATGTCGATGTTCATCGTTGCTTCCTTCCGAGTCTGCCGACTGCGGGGCGCAGCGGGACGTCGAGCGCGTCGTAGAGTCCGGGTTCCGCGTCCACGAGCCAGTCGATGGCACCGACCAGCCGGCCGACCGCGGTCGCGTTGCCGCCCGCGGAGCGGTTCTCGCCCTCGTCGGTGGCCTCGACCGTGACCTCGATGCGCGGCCGGCCCTCGATGATCACGCGGTGTGCTCCGTCGCCGCCGTCGGGCGGCGTGGGCCAGTCCGGGGCGCAGGAGGCGTGGATGCGGGTGACGTGCTCGATGACGATGCGGGGTTCGCCGTCGACGATGCCCTGCACCTCGAACCGCACCGCGCCCTGGGTGCCCGCGGCGAACTCGCCCATCGTCCGGGTGGTCACGGTCGTCTCCAGTGCGCGGCGTTGCACGGTCTCGCGGATGTCGTCGAGTTCGGCGCCGAGGGCCCGGGCCATCAGCCGTATCTGCCCGCCCCACACCATGGTGGGGATCGACGGGGCGAGCATCAGCGGCTCGTGGTCCATCGGCAGGCCCATGCCGACCAGGTTGCGGACCGAGTCCTCCTGGTCGTAGGTGGAGTAGTCGAAGATCTCCTGGCAGCGGATCGCATCGATGGTGGTGCCGAGTCCGCTGACCAGCAGGGGCAGCACATCGTTGCCCCAGCCGGGGTCCACGCCGGAGACGAACAGGGAGCCGCCGCCGTCCGCGATGGCATCGAGCACCGGTTCACTGAACTCCGCGGGAGCGTTGCGCTGGTCGTAGAGCGCGTACAGGGCGGGGGTGACGACAACGGCGCCGGACCGGACGGCCCTGGTGATGTCGGCGAGTGCCTCGTCGGGGCGGATGTCGCCGGAGGCCGCGTAGACCACGGCACGGGGGCCCGCGCCCAGGACCGCGTCGACGTCGTCGCTCGCCGCTATGCCCAGGCCGTGGCCGAGTCCGGCGAGGTCTCCCGCGTCGCGGCCGACCTTCTCCGGGTCGTGGACGATCACGTCCGCGAGTTTCAGCGCCGGATGGGCCTCGACGGCGCGAATGGCCGCGCGGCCGACGTTGCCGGTGCCCCAGACCACTGTGGCAATCATGCGGCGGAGGGTAGCGAGCGGGCCTGAAGGTTCCTAGTGCCGTGCCGCAGGTTCCTGCCCTCGTGGCCCGGGTCGCCGCAGCTCGGGTCGGGGCCAGGAACACCGCATCCAAAACGCCAGGCCGCGCCACCCCTTCCGCCGCATAGAAATATCTACAAGCATGCATATGCCAGGGCCGACCTGCGGAAATCCGCCGGTCAGCGCCCGGCCGAACTCTCCCCTGCACCTGGCACGGCGGAGCTATGACCCTCAGGAGATCGACATGACGAACTCGCTGTGGATGCAAGGCGTGGAGTGGCTCGCCGCGGCCGCTTCGGACCCGCGGGCCTGCAAGCGCGCGTGGGACCAGGGCAACGGCACCGTGCTCCTGGAGGCCGGACGGTACTGGGACGTGCTGAGTGTTCCCGATCAGCTCGGTCTGCTCACCCTCGACGTCCTGTGGCAGGAGCCGCTCCAGGTGCCCGGACCCACCCTGGTGGACACCGCGGCCAATCGAGTCGGATTCTTCCTGCCGCCGGACCCCGCGAGCCACTGGGTCGGCGCGGGCCTGCGCCACGCGGGCAAGGGCGCCTGGGTCGCCGTACCGCCACCGTACCGGCAGGCACGGTTCCTGGAGTGGCTCATCCCGCCCGACGGCACGGGTGTCCTGCACTCCCCCGTCACTCTGGAACGGGCGCTGGGCCGGGCGAACGGCACCCTGACGGCATTGGCGCCGCTGCGCGAAGGCTAGCGGCTCCGCTCGGGGCCGGGCCGGGCGGGCGGTCGGGGGCATCCCCTCAGGCCGCCCCCGGCCCCGCTTCCTCTCCCCGCAGGAAGTTGCTGACCTGGCACGCGAGGCTCTCCCGGGCCGCGCCGGAGGGGGCGTCGGGGCCCTCGGGGTCCAGGCCGATGGCGCCGGACCAGAGGTAGCGGTCGGTCCACTCGTCGTCGACCTTCAGCACGATCTGGATGTCCACCTGGGTCAGACAGGCATCCGCGCCCGCCGCGTAGACCACGGCGGTGACCCGGCGCAGCGGGTAGAGGTCGAAGCCCTCGATGAACTGGGAGTTCCGCCAGTCGAGCAACGCGCTCTCGCCGTCGGCTCCGATACGGACGTCGATCTGTCCGTCCTCGAGGTGGATGCCGAAGTGCTCGGCGGCGCGGTTCTCGACGGTCACGCGGAAGCGGAAGTAGCTCAGCCCCTCGGCGGCGTCGTCGCGTCCTCGCGGGGGTTGCGCGGGCTCCAAGCCGTGAACGCGAACGCGCAGGCCGGCATGCTCGTCGTACTCCTGCCAGTCCCCGGTCACATTCGGCTCGTACACAATCCACCTCTCGACTTCAGAGAGCTGCTTCCTATCTGGGCGCTCAACGAAGTGTCAAATGGATGGAAGGTGCCGTGGCCAGGGATTTTCCCCTGCTAGATCGTCGATCAAGCCGTGCGCAGCCAGAACCCTTCTCCGCGGTGTCCGGCGCCGGTCCCACGCGTGCTGCACATCACGTTCGCCGGCGCCGGACGAGTGCGGATCAGGCCCGCTGTGCCGGTTGGATGTTCTGGTTGAGGCGGAACAGGTTGTCCGGGTCGCGGTCGGCCTTGATACGGGAGAGGCGGGCGTAGTTGTCGCGGTAGCTGGCCCGTACACGCTCCTGGCCCTCGTCCATCATCATGTTCACGTACGCCCCGCCCGCCGAGAAGGGGTGCAGTGCCTCGAAGTAGTCGACGCACCACCGTTTGATCAACTCGGCGTTGGCCGGGTCGGCGTCGACGCCCGCGAAGACGGATGCCCAGCGGGCGTCGCGGTAGCTCCAGGCGGTGTCGGTCGGCCCGTGGTCGTGGACGGCGCCGTCGATCGGGTACAGGTGCATGGTCGATTTCCAGGTCGGCAGTTCGGCGCCGAACTTGGCGTGTCGGTCGACGGCGTCGGCGGGGATCTCGTTGACGAAGTCCGCTCGCCAGTACCACTGGTCGCCGGGCGGGTAGAGCCCGTCGAACGCGGACTGGATCGTGGGGTGCGGCATGGGCGCGGGGCCGTGCAGCAGGGGCGCGGGCAGGGCGTCGAGGAGGGGGGCCATCGCACGGGCCGCCGCGTCCGGATCCGCCCCGGCGCAGCACCAGACGACGCCGCAGATCTTGCGCAGGTGCAGTTCCTCGGGGAACGGAGGGGCCGGCGGGACGGAGCCGAACAGGAAGAAGCCGTTCAGTTCGCGGGGCGCGTGCGGGATGAAGTCGCGGTAGGCGGTGAGGACTTCGGCGCCGAGTTCGACGGGCCAGAAGGTGGGGCCGGCCACGACCGTGCTCAGCTCGTGCAGCCGGAACCGGAAGGAGGTCGCGACACCGAAGTTGCCGCCGCCCCCGCGGATCGCCCAGTACAGGTCGGTGTTCTCGTCGGCGCTCGCGCGCACCTGCTCGCCGTCGGCCAGCACCAGGTCGGCCTCCAGGAGGTTGTCGACGGTGAGTCCGTAGGTGCGGGCGAGATGGCCGATGCCGCCGCCGAGGGTCAGGCCCCCGACGCCGGTCGTGGAGATGATGCCGCTGGGCGTGGCCAGTCCGTGTTCGTGGGTGGCGCGGTCGACCTCGCCCCACACGCAGCCGCCGCCGACGCGCACCGTCCGCGCCTCGGGGTCCACCTGTACGTCCTTGAGCGGGGACAGGTCGATGACCACGCCGTCGTCGCAGGAGCCCAGGCCCGCTCCGTGGTGGCCGCCGCCGCGCACGGCGAGCGGCAGACCGCGGTCGCGGGCGAAGGCGACGGCGTGTGCGACGTCCTTGCCGTTGGTGCAGCTCGCCACCAGCGCGGGCCGTCGGTCGATCATGGCGTTGTAGATGGCGCGGGCCTCGTCGTACCCGGAGTCCTCCGGACCGGTCAGCTTCCCCTCGAATCCGGTCAGTTCCTGGCGTGCCGCCTGTGCCGGTGTGATGGACATGAGCATCCCCCGTGTCTGGGGCGGCGCTCGGGGCTCCTGTGTCCGTGTCCCCGGCGTCCGTCCCGCCGATGAGTCCGATACGCCTGTTCTAGCCGGATTCCCGTACGCAGATATCCGTGCCCGTCACCCAGCTCGCCGCCTTCGGCTACCTACCTTTCGGCCGTCCCGTCCCCCCTTCCGCCTCACGGCTGCCCGCCCGTCACCGGCGCGGCAGCAGGCCCAGTTCGTCGGCGCGCGCGGCGGCCTGACGACGGGTGTGCACGCCGAGTTTGTCCAGCACCGCGGAGACGTGGTTGTCGACGGTGCGCACGGAGACCACCAGCCGGTCGGCGATCTCCGGATTGGTCAGCCCCTGCGCGAGCAGCCGGATGACCTGGAGCTGGCGTTCGGTGAGACCGGCGGGGTTCTCCCGGGTCGCCGCGAGCGGGCCGCGCGGGATCCGGCGTACACCGAGGCCGCGCAGCTCCGCACGGATCAGGCGGGCAAGCGGCTCCGCGCCCAGCGCGTCCAGTGCGGCGAGCGCGGTGAGCTTGTCGGCCGGGTCCGGGCTCTCGGCGAGCGCGGCGGCATGCTCGTAGGGGCAGCCGGCCGCCTTCCAGGCGTGGGCCGCCTCGCGCCAGTGCCCCGCTGCCTGCAGGGCGTACGGGTGCTGCGAGTCGTCCGCCGGCACCGGGTGACCGGCTTTCGCGAGCCAGTAGCCGAGTTCCGCCCGCGCCGGTACGGCGGCCAGCCGGCGCGCCTCCGCGTACACCGGTCCGGCGGCCTCGGTGACCGCGAGGTGGTCGCCGCGCAGCCAGGCCGCCTCGGCGCGGGCCCCGGCGACGGGTGCGGTGCGCTGGAGTTCGCGGCTGCGCACGGCGATCTCCCACGCCTGTGCGAGCAGTTCGTCGCCGCCGCTTCGGCCGCGGCGCACCCGCACCCGGGCCAGTACCGTCAGGGCCGGGCAGCGGGCGGGCACGAAGTCGTGCGCACCGGCCTCCGCGTATCGCTCGGCGTCCTCCCAGTCCGCGGCGGCGAGTCGGCGCATGGCCATCTCGACGTTGAGGTAGCTCAGGAAGCCCAGGTGTTCGGCGCGGTCCGCCAGTTCCACCGCCGGTGCGAGGAAGCGGTCCGCCTCGGTGTACTCCAGCCGTTCGAGCAGCGTCCAGATGATGTTGGCGTAGGCCCTGCAGGCGTGTTCGACCTCACCGGCTGCCAGTGCCACCTTCAGGCTCTCCTCCACCTGGGCGCGTCCCAGCGGATCGCCGCTGTGCCAGCGGGAGGAGCCGACGTTGTTCAGGGCGTGCGCGAGGATTCCCATGTCGCCCGCGCGCCGGGCGAGCGCGATGGCGCGCTCGCCGAACGCGATGGCCTGTGTGTGCCGGTCGGAGAGCATGTGGAGCTGGGAGGTGTTGCTGAGGGCGAGCGCGAGCAGCCGGTCGTCGCCCGCCGGCTCCAGGACGGTGATCGCCTCCCGGGCTGCCTCCCGCGCCTGTTCGGCGTCACCGGCCCACCAGTGGATCCTGGAGAGCCAGCGCAGATCGGCGCCGAGTGCCCGGGTGTCGCCCAGGGACCGGCGCAGCGCGACCGCCTCCCGCTCGGCGGTGACGGCGGCCCCGGAGTCGGCGATGGTGTAGCTCTCCACGGCGTACTGCTCCAGCAGGTCGGCGAGTTCGGCCGGGGCGAACCGCTCGCGCCGGCGCAGGACCAGCCGCAGGTGGGCGGCTGACTCGCGGTGCGCTCCGGCGCGCGATGCGTCGCGGGCCGCGTCGGGCCCGTAGCGCGCGATGGCGTCCAGGTCGCCCGCCTGCGCCGCGTGGTGGACGATCCGCGAGGAGTCGGCTCCCGGCAGGGCGACGAGGGCGGCGAGCACATGCCTGTTCAGCTCGATACGGCGAGCGGCGGGCAGCGAGTCGGCGACGGCACGACGGATCAGCTCGTGCCGGAATCCCGCGCGCTCCGGCGTCACGACCAGCAGCCCGCGCTGCTCCGCCGCGGTCAGCGCGGCCACACCGGCCGGCAACAGTGCGTCGACCAACCGGTGTTCGACCGCGGACGGCACCACGGCGAGCTGCTCCAGTGCGTCCCGCGTGCCGTCGTCGAGTGTGCGCAGCCGGGACAGTACGGCGTCGACCACGGTCGGCGGTACGCCGCCGGTGCCGCCGGCCGCCAGTACTTCGGTGACGAAGAAGGGGTTGCCCGAGGTCACCTCGTACACCTGGTCCGGATCCAGCCGGCTGGCCGCGCTCAGGCTGCGGACGGCATCGGGGGAGAGCCGGGAGAGCGGAAAGCGGTGCACGCGCTCCGCCCGGGAGACCATGCCGAGCAGATGGTGCAGGGGGTGCTCACGGCTCAACTCGTCGTCCCTGTACGTCAGTACCAGGACGGCCGGCAGCCGTTCGACCCGGCGGACCAGGAAGCGGAGGGCGTCCAGCGATGCCTCGTCGGCCCAGTGGACGTCCTCGACGACGAGTACCGCCGGGTGCGGGGCCCTGTTCAGCTCCGCGCGCAGGGCGTCGTAGACCCGATGGCGGTCGCCGCCCTCGGTGAGCGCGCGGGCCAGCTCCGTACCGACGCTGCCGACGAGGTCGCGGAAGGGGCCGAGCGGTCGCCGGGTCGCCAGGTCGTCGCACTCTCCCAGCAGCACGCGTACATCGGGGGGAAGGACCTCCGGCAGGGCCTTCACCAGGCTGGACTTGCCGATTCCGGCCTCTCCGAAGACAAGCGCGACCGATCCGGCGCCATCGGCCGCTTTCCTTGCGGCGGCAGCCAGTTGTCCGAGCTCCTCATCGCGTTCGAGGATCCCCCCATCCACGGCGCAATTCTGGCACGCGACGCGCTCAGGCCACCGCTGTCGGCGCGAGGTCGTGCAGCTCCCGCAGCGCGGCCGCGACGGCGGGGCGCCGACGGCCGGCGCTGCGCGTGCAGGAGAGGAGTTTGCGGTGCGGGTCGCCCGTGCAGGGGACACGGCTGATCGGCAGGTGGGGTGCGAGGTGGGCGAGACGGGGGATCAGGGCGACGCCGAGTCCGTGGGCGACCAGGTGGGCGGTGACGTTCCAGTCCAGGGCGTGGTGGACGATGTCGGGCGTGAAACCGGCGGCACCGCACGCGGACAGCACGTGCGGACGGCAGGGGCTTTCCGGCACGGGGGCGATCCACTCCTCGCGAGCGGCTTCCGCGAGGTCGACGCGCGCGAGCCCCGCCAGGTGGTGGGTGTCGGGCACGACCAGGTCGTACGGGTCGTCCAGGAGCGGCTGTTGATCGAAGCGGGCGTCACTGAGCGGTGGGTTGTACGGGGTGACATCGACGACCGCGAGATCGATCTCCCCTTCGAAGAGAAGGTCGAAGCTCTCCAGGACCGGCGCTTCCTGGATCCTGACCGTCAGCCGTGGGTGGCGTTTGCGCAGGTGGGCGGCCATCGGGGCGAGAAGCACCGAGACGGCCATGGGGAACCCGCTCACCCGCAGCAGTCCGGCGGGGGCTCCGTGGTCGGCCCGCAGGTCGAGTTCGGCCTCCTCCCAGCGGACCTGGATCGCATCGGCGTGTGCGAGGAGGCTGTGCGCGGCCGGGGTGAGCCGCACGCCGCGACCGTGGGGTTCCAGCAGCTGGACGCCCAGGTCCCGGGCGAGTTGGCGGATCTGCTGCGAGGCCGCGGACGGCGTGAAATGCATGGCTTGGGCGGCGGCGGTGACGGTGCCGTAGTGGTCGACCGCTCGCAGGACATGAAGTCGGCGCAGGTCAATCATGAAGCCCAGGCTTCAAGGTCGGATCCACAAAGTCAACCTGGACGTACACGGTGGCTCGGATCCACCCTGGTTGTGTCGCGACGCTCAGCCCGTCCCTGCCACCGAAGGAGTGCCCGATGACCACCACCAGCGGCACGAGCACCGAAACCTGCCCCTACTGCGGATGGCCGGACCGCGCCGACCCCTTCACCGTGGTGTCCCGCCACTCCACCGCCACGGGCCACACGGCGTGGATCCGCTGCGGCTGCGGTTCCCTTCAGGTCCGCGTGGTCGACGAGTCCGGCATGCGCGTCGTCTCGCGCGGCCGGCCCCACCGGGAGACCGTGTCCGGGTGACCGGACGGCCGTTGGGCGGGCACTTGGTGTCGACGCCGGAGAACAGCATCGGGGCAAGCCCGCCGGAGCGGGCGTGGCCCAATGCTGTACCTCGCCGCCTCGCGGCGGGTTGCCGTCAGCCGTCGGCGTTCGACGCCACGCCGACGAGGGAGCCCGACCCGTCCGGACGGGTCAGAGCCGGTTCCGGCAGCAGACAAGGCGTCCGGCGTGCCTCCCGCAGACTGGGGACGGGCACGGCAGGGACCAGCGGAGCACGTTCCGCGGCACGGGCACGCCAGGAGAACCAGATGATCTTTCCTCCGGCGCCGGTGGCACAGCACCCCCAGCCGTCGCTCAGCGCCGCGATCTGCGCCAGGCAGCCCTGCGGGGCGTAGTGCGGGCCGATGTCCTGGTCGTTGTCGGACACGGCCGTGATCAGGTGCTGGCCGTTCCACCACATCTCGATGGTCGTGTTCTTGTCCGGCGCGTGCTCGTCGATCGTGTGCAGCAACGCTTCGGCACAGTGGCCGACGGGCTCGACGAGCGTGTCCAGGTTCCAGTAGCGGAGATGGGCGGCCAGGATGCGCCTGACCTGCCCGACCCGCTCCGGGCTGACCTCCACGTCGAGGTAGTAGTAGCAGGGCACTGCTTTCATTGTCGTTGGCTCCTCGCTGGCGAAGCTCCCGCTTCGTTCTCGCCCTTGCGGGCCGAGCCCCGAACACGAAGCGTGAGCGGTGATCGCTCCTGAGTCAGTCCCAGGGTGCAAGGGCTACTCCATTCGTGCAACACGAGAGCGGCGCGCACGGATCATCCCCCCGTTCAAGATCCAACAGGACACTCGGTGTCCGCGCGGGCACCATGAGTGAAAGGTTCGCCCGCGGTCACCCGCGGGTGCCCTCCGTGCGCGACCGCCGCGGACCGTCCCGGCCAACCGTGCGCACCCGAGAGAGTGGGAAGGTGACCAGCACGATGCTGCTGCCTGCCAAACCCGAGGTCGCCAGACATCTGGAGCGTTACCGGGCCTGGGAACGCCTGCTGCTCGCAGCCCCCACCGACCACACGGTGCGGGGCTACTTCGAGAACACGGGATACACGCTGTGCGTCCTGATGGGGAAGCGCTGCGCACGGGAGGCGGCGGACGCCGCCGAGCACTACCTCCGTGGGAACTCGGCCTCGCCCGTCCGAATGCAGGGCGGCGGGGCCTGCGGCACCGTCGTCGGCGGTCACGGATGATCCCTGCGAGGCACCGGGCCGCGCCGACGCGGGGGTGACCGCAAGCTCTCCCGGCACGAGCGAGGTCGACGACGACGGATTCGAGGACGACGGAGGCGAAGCACATGAAGGCAGACCGGATCAGTGGCCGTATCCCGATCGTTGAGGTCCATCCCGTCGTCGAGTGCGGCGGACGCCCGGCGAAGGCCGTCGCCGGTGAGACCTTCCGCGTGACCGCCACGCTCTTCGGCGAGGGGCACGACGCGGTCGCCGCGAACGTCGTCCTGCGTGACCCGGACGGCCGCCCCGGCCCCTGGACCCCGATGCGGGAACTCGCACCGGGCAGCGACCGCTGGGGCGCCGACGTCACACCGGAAACGGCCGGCCGATGGACGTACCAGGTGGAGGCGTGGAGCGACCCGGTCACCGCCTGGCGTCACGCCGCCGGGATCAAGGTCCCGGCCGGTGTCGACACCGGGCTCATGCTGGAGGAGGGCGCAGCCCTGCACGAGCGCGCCGCCGCCGGCGTACCGAACCCGGCGAAGCGGTCGGCGGTGCAGGCCGCGGCGCGCGCCCTCGGCGACGACTCCCTGCCGCCGGCGGACCGTCTCGCAGCCGCCCTCACGCCCGAGGTGACCAGCGCCCTCGCGGAACGCCCGCTGCGCGAACGGCTCACCCGCTCGGCGCCGATGCCTCTGCTGGTGGAACGTGAGCGGGCGTTGTACGGCGCCTGGTACGAGTTCTTCCCGCGTTCCGAAGGGGCCGTGGTCGAGGAGGGCAAGCCGCCGGTCAGCGGCACCTTCCGCACGGCCGCCGAGCGGCTGCCCGCGGTCGCCGCGATGGGCTTCGACGTGCTGTACCTGCCCCCGATCCACCCCATCGGCACCACCTTCCGCAAGGGCCGCAACAACACCCTCTCCCCCGGCCCGTACGACGTCGGGGTGCCCTGGGCGATCGGCTCCCCGGAGGGCGGACACGACGCGATCCACCCCGACCTGGGCACGATCGACGACTTCGACGCCTTCGTACGACGGGCACATGCCGAGGGCCTGGAGATCGCCCTCGACTTCGCCCTCCAGTGCTCCCCCGACCACCCCTGGGTGCACAAGCACCCGGAGTGGTTCCACCACCGCGCCGACGGCACGATCGCCTACGCGGAGAACCCGCCCAAGAAGTACCAGGACATCTACCCGATCGCCTTCGACGAGGACATGCCGGGCCTGATCGAGGAGACCGTGCGCATCCTGCGGCACTGGATGTCCCACGGTGTGCGGATCTTCCGCGTGGACAACCCGCACACCAAACCGGTGGTGTTCTGGGAGAAGGTCATCGCGGACATCAACCGCACCGACCCCGACGTGATCTTCCTCGCCGAGGCGTTCACCCGGCCCGCGATGATGCACACCCTCGCGGCGATCGGCTTCCAGCAGTCGTACACCTACTTCACCTGGCGCAACACCAAGCAGGAGCTGACCGACTACCTGACCGAGCTGTCGGGCGAGGCGGCCGCGTACATGCGGCCCAACTTCTTCGTCAACACCCCCGACATCCTCCACGAGTTCCTGCAGCACGGCGGGCGTCCCGCCTTCGAGCTGCGGGCGGTGCTCGCGGCCACCCTGTCTCCGACGTGGGGCGTGTACAGCGGCTTCGAACTCTGCGAGAACCGTGCCCTGCGCGAGGGCAGCGAGGAGTACCTGCACTCCGAGAAGTACCAACTGCGGCCACGCGACTGGGAGTCGGCCGAGCGCGAGGGCCTGACCATCGCGCCGCTGATCACGGAGCTCAACCGGATCAGACGGGACCACCGCGCCCTGCACGCCCTCAGGAACCTCCACTTCCATGATGCCGACAACGAGGCGCTGATCGTCTACAGCAAGCGCACAGACGCGGACACCGTCGTGATGGTGGTCAACCTCGACCCCCACCACACCCAGGAGGCCACGGTCTCGTTGGACATGGCCCAACTCGGCCTGGAGCCAGACGAGTCCGTGCCGGTGCGCGACGAACTCACCGGCGAGACCTATCACTGGGGCCGGGCCAACTACGTGCGTCTGCGGCCGGGTGGCGCTCACGTCCTCGCCGTCGACAGCTCACCGCGGAGCGGAGGCCCACCCGCCACGTGATCGTCGACGATGCCTCCGCCCCCAGCCTGAAAGGACGCGCGCCATGCCGAAGACCGCGTTGCAGCGGGCGTACGGTCAGGGCCTCGCCGCCCTGCCCTCGGCCTCGCTCGTCGAGCTGTTGCGGGAGTGGCTGCCGCGACAGCGCTGGTTCGCGGGCAAGGGGCGGGGCATCACCGGACTGACCGTCCTGACCAGTACCGAGCTCTCCCCCGGCTGCCTGCACCTTCTGGTCCGCACCGAACACCTCGGCCCGCCCACGCCCGATGATCCTGCCACGCCCGCAGCCGACGACTGCTATCAACTGCTTCTCGGCGTAAGGGAGATGCTGCCGCCTCGTCTCGCTCCCGCCTTCATCGGCCGCCTGAGCTCCGGTCCGTTGAACGAGATGGTCGTGTACGACGCCCTGCACGACCCCACTGCGGCAGGGCTGCTCCTGGAGCGGCTGCGCAGTGCGGGATCGGTCGGCCCCCTGCGCTTCGAACGCGACGCACGAGTGACCGTGCCCGCCGGCCTCACCCCCCGTCTCCTCGACACCGAGCAGACGAACACCTCACTGGTGTACGGCGATTCGTTCATTCTCAAGGTGTTCCGTCGCGTCCAGCCCGGCATCAACCCGGATCTGGAAGTGCCCTGGGTGCTGGCCCGGCAGGGATGCACCCGCGTGCCCGCTCCGGCGGCGTGGTTTCGCACCTCGCAGCCGCAGGAGGCGACGCTCGGCGTGCTGCAGCCGTTCCTGCCCGACGCCGAGGACGGCTGGACCCTGGCGCTCGACTCACTCGCCGCAGGCGAGGAGTTCGATGACCAGGCCTACGCCTTGGGACAGGCCACCGCCGAAGTGCATCGTGCGCTCGCCTCGTCCTTCCCTTGCGACGTTCCAACGCAACGCCAGACTCGGGCACTTGCTGCCGAGATGAGTGAACGCCTCGACGCCACCGCGCGTGCTGTCGCAGAGCTCGAGCCGTACGCGCTCCGGTTGCGGGGCGCTTTCGAAGCAGTCGCGGCGCTCGGCGTCTCCCGTCCCGCGCAGAGGATCCACGGCGACCTCCATCTCGGCCAGATGCTGCGCGCCGGACAGCAGTGGTTCGTCATCGACTTCGAAGGCGAACCGGCCCGCCCACTCGCGGAACGCCGCCGCACCCAGTCCCCCGTACGCGATGTCGCGGGCATGCTGCGCTCCTTCGACTACGCGGCACGCTCCCGTCACCCCTGGCACCCCCAATGGGCGTATCGCTGCCGGGAGGCCTTCTGCGCCGGCTATGCCTCGGCAGCGCACTGGGATCCACGCGAGGAACCCGGGCTGCTGCGCGCATACGAGACCGACAGGGCCGTGTACGAGGTGCTCTACGAGGCACGACACCGCCCCGAATGGCTGCCCGTCCCGATGGCGGCGGTCGGACGGCTCGCCGAACATACGTGATACCGACGTGGTCCGGCCAAGGGCCGCCCACCATCCGCCCACATCCGTTCACCACCAGAGGAGGCCGAAGCCGTGGCAGCACGCACCACCGCCGTTGGCGTACGGCGCACCGCTTCACCGAACGCGTCTGCTGTGTCTGCCGCGCCTGCCGCCAAGCGCGCTCCCAACCGGCCGGACGCCCTGGAGCCGACAGACCGCAGGCGCCTGCTGGAGGGCGCTCACCACGATCCGCACGCCCTGCTCGGCGCGCACCTGATCGCGGGCGGTGTGCTGTTCCGCGCGCTGCGTCCGTGGGCACGCGCCGTGGCCGTGGTGGTCGACGGACAGCGGAGCGAGCTCGCCGACACGGGTGACGGTCTCTTCTCCGGTGTACTGCCGCTGGACGCGATCCCGGACTACACGCTGCTGGTGACGTACGGGGACGACGAGCACGAAGTGCAGGACCCGTACCGCTTCCTGCCCGCCCTGGGCGAACTCGACCTGCATCTGATCGGAGAGGGCAGGCACGAGGAACTGTGGCGGGCCCTGGGCGCCCATCCGATGATCCACGACGGCGTTAGGGGCACCCGCTTCACCGTGTGGGCGCCGAACGCCCAAGGAGTCAGGGTCTGCGGGGAGTTCTGCCACTGGGACGGGACCGCCCATCCGATGCGCTCCCTCGGCTCGACCGGCGTATGGGAGCTCTTTCTGCCCGGCATCGGGGAGGGGACGCTCTACAAGTTCGACATCACCCGCCCCGACGGCAGCCACACCCTGCGCGCCGACCCGATGGCCCGTCGCACGGAAGTGCCTCCGGCGACCGCATCCATCGTCACGCGGTCCGCCTCTTCCTACGAATGGCGGGACGAGGACTGGATGGACCGGCGGGCGGGCCGCCCGGTGCACGAGGCGCCGTTCTCCGTCTACGAGGTCCATCTGCCGTCCTGGCGACCAGGCCTGACGTACCGACAGCTCGCGGATCAACTGCCCGCCTACGTCGCCGACCTGGGCTTCACCCACGTCGAACTGATGCCGGTCGCCGAGCACCCCTTCGGCGGCTCCTGGGGCTACCAGGTCACCGGCTTCTACGCCCCCACCGCCCGCCTGGGCACCCCCGACGACTTCAAACACCTCGTCGACGCC
>NZ_JBMNDS010000042.1:0-83258 GCF_052543295.1 Streptomyces sp. SAS_270 | reverse complement strand
GCTCGGCCGGCTGACCCCCGTCGAATTCGAGATCGTCATGACCACACCGGCCCCCCAGGCCGCGTGATCGAACCTGTCACCCGAACCTGCATCAGACCCTCTCCAAGGCACGAGTCAGCAGCTTGAGCACAGCGCGAGTCTCCGCCTGGCTCAGTACCCGATCATGAGGTCCGTGCTCCAGGAGCGTTTCCGCTGCGCTCCGGTCCGCGGCACGCTCCGCCAGTTGGGCCTCCCGCAAACGGGCGTGCGCGCCCCGAGACTTCCGCACCGGCTGCGGACCGCCCTGTGCCGGCCGCTTGCCGTGCTTGAAGAGGCTGACGCTGATCTCCACGCCTGGCGCCTCCCACCAAGTCGAGCGCGGCGAGATTTGGTCGTCATCGTCGTGCGCACCTGAAAGGTGGCGCACGGAACGCAGATCGAACGCTGCGGCTACCAGCGCGTTCGCCGCCCTTTCATCCGGTGCCGCAGCCGCCCACGCTGCCAGATGCCTCAGCTGAGTTGTGCGGCTCACACCGCCTCTGCGTGACTCCGTGACCTGCCGCAGCAGGGCAATGACTCCGGAGATCGCGGTGCGGGTGGCGCCCTGCAGCTGATCTGCCTTCGACCCGCCGGCACCATCGGCCAAGAACCACTGCCGCAGCCCCATCCAGCGCCGCCGCCAGTCCTCCAGCCGTGCAGCTGGGCGCATCATGGGCCGTTCGTCCACCACGGCGGCCCGCTCCAGCAGCGTCTCCACCCCGGTGTCCTCCACCTCATGCACGGCCTCAACCAGGCGGGGTGTATAGCGTTCCAGTTCGGCCGTGAACTCGCTCATGTGGGCCAGCAGGGCGTGCTTGTACTGCAGGAATGTCTCAGGGGAGATGTCCGTCGTGCGCACTACGTCGTTGAGAGTCAAATAGAAGCGTGCTGCCCGTTGAGTCATGTCCTCCAGCACACTGTCGAGCCGGGTGAGCTTGCGGTAGACCTCGTCCTGGTCGCCCTGACGGTTCGCGGTAGCCAGGGATCTGAGATCCGCCAGGATGTCGGCGAAGACCAGCCGCGACAGGTTCGCGTCCTGAACTCGCGACCCGATGACCTCTTCCACCGCGCTGTAGACGCGGTAGCCGATCTCCGTGAACTGGTACACCGACTGACGGTTGCGGTAAGCGGCCAGATTTCCGCACCGCGTCGCGTCCTCCACCTTGTAGAGAACCTGTTCGTCCTCAGCCGCGAGGTTGTCGAGCATGGCCCGCAGGTTCAGGTCCGTAGGGCTCGGTACTTCGTCGTGCGCTGCCGCAAGTTCACTCAAGGCCTTCGCCACGTCATCGGTGTGGACCTGAACCTGATGCACAGCCCGCAGCACATTCATCGCCCGCAGCACCCACAAGTACGCGACCCGGTTATCACGCTGGGTGAAGTTGAACAGTCTCAGCCGGTCGCCCACTGTCAACGAATCAATATCGAACGACTCTGCGATTCCCGAGTCATCACGCCGCAGCACCGACACCGCCCCTCATCCACATCTCCTGCTCCTACCCTGACAGTTGCCACTGACAATCACACCGGAGAACCCGGAAACCGGTCGACGACCGACAGCAGCAGGAAGAAGCACGGCGCTAGCTCCGGGTCGCCTGACCGCATCAGCCATTGCAAGTGGGAAACCCTCACGCCGCGAGTGGTCAACCCCTGGTAACCGTGACCTCCCTCGGCAGATCACACGGGGGAGGCCGTCGTCACCATGCATGCGGACGCCGCCTCGCTGGCGTGCCGGAAAGCCAGTTGGGACGACGGCCGTGCTCTATGTCGGATCGTCGCCGCAGCCGGAGGGTCCACGGCGTCACCGGAATATGTGCCCCTTGGTTTCGATAGTTCATTCGCAGTGATCGAGTAGAGCCGGGGAGACACCTGAGCGACCTGAAGGTCTTCAGGGTGAGGGGCAGGCAGGCTACCGAGATACCCGGATCGTGCGTGGGAGTGGAGCGCGGTCTGCAGAATCTCATAGAGGCCAACATGGAGGCGATGCTCGGCATCCGCTTCCTGGTGACCGAGTACCGCACCAGTCGTCACCGGGGCCGCATCGACGCGCTGGGCCTGGATGAAAGCGGGACGCCGGTCATCGTGGAATACAAGCGCTCCCGCGACCAAAACGTCGTGAACCAGGCACTCTCGTACCTGTCATGGCTGCACGATCACCACCAGGAGTTCAAGAGCCTGGTCGAGGAGAAACTCGGCGCCAAGACAACTGGTGAGCTCGACTGGAGTGGCTGTCTGCGAACGCCCAGTTCATGGGCCCAGCCTGCCCCTCAGCCCAGGGACTTTTCAGGGACTTTCAGCGCTGTCCGAGGGACTTCCGAGAGACTTTCCGCCGCGTAACACGGCAAGCCCCCGAAAGATCGGAGAGGGCCTCCATCGCAGACCGGAGGCCCTCTCCAAGGCAAAGCCGCAGGTAGCGGCAGACGAGTCGGGCTGTACGCCGGATTCCCTCCTTATCCCCGCCCCCGCGGCGCCACGCAGGTACGTTCGGTGAAGTACCAGACCTCTTTGGAGCAGGTGGCGCCCAGAACCCGGCCCTTCTCGCGAAGCCACGGATAACGGCCTTGCAGTTCCTCGAAGTTGTCGTTCGTCACGACCATCGCACCGGAGTCGTCGGCGATGACCGCCACGAGGGCGTCGCCCTTGCCCTCGGTACCGGCTGGCGGCTGGATGATGTCTCCCTTGCTGAGGGCGGCCTCCACGGCTTCACGTTCCGTGTCCGCGACCTTGTGCCGGAAGCTGGCATCGACCACAACATGAATGTCGGCCTTGGGGTACTTCTTGGCCAGCGCCGCCCGCCCGGCCTGGAGCTGAGAGAAACTCGGGTGATCGTCGTCTTCGTAGACCCCCGGGCGGACCGGTGAATGACCAATCCAGGCGAGGTTGGAGCCGTCGACGACCAGGGTGTGCGGGCGGCCGTCGAGCGTCACCGGTCGCGCCTTCGGAGGCGTGGGAACGGGGTGGGCGCCTGCGGCCGCGGCGGTCGTCCTGAGGGGGTCCGGATTCGAGTTGCCCTTCAGCAGGCGATCCAGCTCCTCTCGGACCTCGGGCGTGGGGCCACCCGAACCGAAGCTCTCGACCTCTTGGTCGACCACAACCTCGCCGGTGTGCTCCAGGGTGGCCTTGACGTGGAGCAGACCATTGGAGTCGTACGTGTACTCCAGGTCGAAGCGGGACTCGTCGCGGACCCGCGGCGTGGGGTACGTGAGGGTGAGCTCGGTGAGCTGCACGTTGTCGCGGTGGGCGAGCTCCTTGTCCGGGTCGCCCTCCCAGATCTCCACGGACAGCTTCCGCGCGTGGTCCTGGTGCGGCGTGTAGCTCTTGCGCTCCTTCCAGGGCAGTGGTGAGTTCCTGGGGATGATCTGGCTGAACCGCTTGCGTCCCGAGGAGTCCTTGACCATCGTGCCGAGCGCATGGCTGGTGGCGACCTGGATGACTCCCTCGGTCTCACCGGCGAGCACCGCCGCCGCGATTGACGCGCCGCGCGCGACCGCTGTCATCGGGTCGCACAGCTCGGTGGGCACGGGCTCCATCTGTAGTGCTTCGGCGACCGCGGTCCGCACGCTGGGGATCTGGCTCGTACCGCCGATCATGAGGATCTCGTCCACGTCGAGCGGGGCCATGTGCAGGTCCTTCAGGCACTGTTCCACCGGCCCGAGGGCGCGGTCGACGAGGTCGCCGATCGCCTCCTCCAGCTCGCCCTGGTGGATCTCGACGCCGACGCCGTCGGGGGTGATCACCGTGACGAACGGCTGGGAGGAGAGCAGGATCTTGTTCCGCTCCACGTCCAAGCGGAACTGCCGCTCCTGTGCCGGAGTCCATGTCCTGCGCGCGGGCGCTCGTTCGAGGACGAGTTCGCGCAGCCGCCGGTCGATCTCCAGACCGCCGAGCTCCGTCACTCCGCGTGACGCGCGCTCCTCGAAGAACCCGTCCGAGTAGTCGAGCACGGTCACGTCGATCGTGCCGCCGCCCCAGTCGAAGACCAGGATCTGGGAGTCCTCGCGAAAGTCGTGGACGTACGAGATGGCGGCCGCTGTCGGTTCGTTGAGCAGGGCTTGGACCTCGATGCCGGCGAACCGTGCAGCTGCCCTGGTCCGGTACCGGGCGGCGCCAGTCGCGTTGGCGGGCACAGTGATGACGGCGCGATCGATGTCGGTGAGGTTGTGCTGGGCGCCGTCACGCATGGCGGTGAAGACGCCCGCCGCGACGGTTGTCGCCGCGAAGCGCCTGCCCTGGATGGTCACGTACTCGTCGCTCTTGAGGAGCCGCTTGCAGGCTTCGGCCGCCTCCTCGGAGCGGAGCTTGGCCTCCCAGCCGAACAGAGGGCCACGCCGAAGCGAGCTGACACCCACGACCGAGGGGAAAAGCTGCTCGAACCCCGGCCGCCGCCAGTCGGCGTCGATGTGGTGGGCATCGAGCGGCAGCACCTCGGCGTCGTCGCCCTGCCACTGGGCCACGACGGAGTTGGTGGTACCGAAGTCGATTCCTGTCGAGGTCACTTGGCGTCGTCTCCCCGCGCATCCACCGCACTGGTCCCGTCATGCTTCGACAGGGTCCTCGGGGCTGGGATGCGGCGCAGTTGGCCGGCGAGCAGCAGCTTGTCCGTCGCCTGGTCCACGTAGGCTGGCCGGACCAGCTCGAAGCTCTCGCCTTCGCCCTCGACGACGACGAAAAGTTCCTGCTCGTCGGCCTCCTCGACTACACGGACCCCCATGTCGACGAGCGAGGCGCGCACCGCCCGGCGGATGGCCTTCGCCCCCTGCTCGGGAGTGCTGGCAAGGAGGTCGGTCTCGACCAACCGCGCGATGTGCTCGTCCCGCGTCCTGAATGCCTCCAGCACGCCCTGCCGCAGCGCCGCGTTGACCGTGGCGGGCGTCGGACGGACGTCCTGCGGAAGCTGCGCGATAAGCTCTGCGGCCCGTTCGGTGAAACGGGCGAGGAGCTGCGCCGGGTGAAGGAGCTCCTCCGGCCTGAGCGTGCGCAGCTTCATGTCTGCCGCGAACTCCCGGTTCTCCTTGCGGCGAATGTGCCCCGTGGGCTTCTTGGCCTGCCCGGCCGTGCTCGGGTTGTTCTTGCGGCCTGCGGGCTTGCTGCTCATGAAGTCGTCCTGTGGTCGTGATCGGGGCGCCGGGGCGCGGTCAGCAGGGTGGGTAGAAGGTCGGCGATCGCCCGGTCACGTACCGTCGCGAGGTCCGCGGCGGCCCGGTGCGTGGTCCGGCGCGGCATCGCGGCGGTCCGCGGCGTCAGGGACTTCGGTCTCACTGTGGGCAGTCGCAGGGCCGCGGGATCCAGCGGCAGTACGAAGAAGTCGGACCAGTCCTCGGCCCGCTCGGCCTGCTCGATCCGCCGCTTCGCCCAGTTGGCCTGCGCCGCCAGGTCGAGGTCATCCCGGTCGGCCCGCCTGCGCTCGCGCCACTGGTGCTTCCACTGCTCACTCTTGTGCGGCAGCCCCAGCTCCAGATACGGATTGGCGGGCTGATCCCGATCGTTGCGCTTCGTCCCCCGCCGACGGTCCAGCAGAGCCAGGTTCTCCTCGACCCGCCGGTCGGTTCGGGCGACGCGCGCCAGCGAGACGTAGGCGAGGTCGAGATCGTCATCGAGCAGGGCGAGGTAGGAGAACATGTTCCATGCCTCGGCTGCGTGCTCGGCTGACGCGCCTTCATGATCGACGAGCTTGTCGACCTGCGCCTGGGCTTTCTTCCTCTCGCCCTGGCAGATGAGGTCGTAGGCGTGCCGCAGCGCCACGAGGGCGTAGAACGGCCCGCGCGCCGGAGTTACTGCGGCCCTCGGCTCCCACAGTGCGCACATCAGCCGCCACAGCCCGCGGTCAGCGGGGATGTCCGGGTCCCAGGAGCCCGTCATGGCGCCATCCCGCACCTTGCGCAGGCGAAGCACCAGCTCACGAGGTAGCAGCTCCTCGAGTTCCTTGAGGACGTCCGTCTCACCATCCGTGACGCGCAGGAGCAGGTCGTAGAGGCTGCCTGGCGTCGGCTGGACCGGCTCGCCGGCCAGGAACGCCTCCCGCTCGCCGGGCTCGTGCCAGCCGAGCGAGCGGGCGAGGGCGGCATCCGTCTTCTCTGGTGCGAGCCTGGCGAGCAGGTAGCCCTGTTCGCCGGCGTCTGCCCGCAGGATCCACGGCTGGTGGCCGCGGTCCAGTACGCCTGCCTCGATCAAGTCGTCGATGATGCCGAGGGGTGCCCAGGGGACGATTGCCCCCAGGTCGTGCGTGGTCAGCTCGTCCAGGTTCCTCCGAGCGAGGGCCTGCTGAAGCGCGAAGGCCCCAGTGGAGTCCTCCTCGGCACCACGAGGGAGGTCATCCGCGCCGAGGTCGGCCGCCGGGTCCGCACCCGCGATGACCGCGAGGCGGCGCTCACCGGCCGGGGAGAGCCAGGGCAGGCCGGCCTCGCGGACGACGGAGAGGACGGCAGCCGTCTGCTCGACGGCCCGGCCCGGTTCGGCGGCTTCGAGCAGTGCCTTGACGGCGGGGAGAAGTTGAGGTGTCGGCTGTCCGTCCAGACACGCACGAATGGTGTCGGCGGCCCACCTCAGGATTTCGTCCTCGGCGTCCATGGACTCCAACAGCCCCCGCAGCACGTCCTCGACACGCGCCACCGCCTCCGCACCGAAGACCCCGGCCCTGCGCCACTTGCGCAACGCGAATCCGTCGACCACGCCCCCGGGTCCGGTGATCGCGGCAGAGCGGCGGGCGGACCGCCGCGCCCGCCACGCCTCGACCATCTCAGTGCGCGTCATCGACTCCGTAATCGGCGGTTCCCCCGCGCCGAATCCGCCGCCAAGCCGATCGGCCGAAGCGCCCTCGTTCCCCATCCGCCCCCGCTTGTCTCCCGCGTTCGAAACCTGCGTCGTATTTTGACAGGTCTTCTCGCGGTGACGGGAGTGCCCTCGCTAGGACACGATGTGCAGCGCTCCCGGCCCCGCCCAGGTCCCGCCGGCGCGCCAGGCGAGGAGCACACTGAAGGCGCCGTCGACCGCGTCGGCCACCCATGGCTCCGCCGGTTCGCCGCCCAACACAACGACGAGGAACTGCGCTTGACCCTCCGTACGCAGATGGGACACCTCCATGAGGTGGAGCACCGACTCTCGGATAGACGGGTATGTGCATTCCTCACTCCCCAGTACGTCGAAGAGCACGGTGCCGTCAGCCCGCGTGCACCAGGCGTCCACGAAGGCGGTCTCCCCGACCTCCGGCGCGCTGTCGTAGAGGTCGGCAAGCAGGCGGTGCCGGAGCGCTTCGTGGGACCGGTCCGACCGCACCGCCGCCGTGCGCGCGGCCACCAGGCGTTCCAGGCCGCTGCTCGCCTCGGCCGGCTGCTCCTCCTCCGCCCGCTCCTCTTCGACGAGTTGGGGTGCCGGGTCGGTGGTGAACATGGTCGCCCTTCGGGGCTCGGGGAGGGAGTCGGGGAAGGCCGGCGGTCTACGGCAGTCCGGACCGGGTTCGCGCACGGTAAGCAGGGAGCGGCCGTCGGGCGAGAGCCGCCACTGGAAGCGGCTGCCTTCGACGATGACGCAGGTCTCGAACAACTCGATGTCCGCGGTCCGCAGATCATCGGCAAGCGCTCCACGCATCTCGTGTACGAAGACTTCGTCGGCCATGCCGCGGATCTGCCCCACCCGCTCGTATCCAGCGCAGGCCGAGGCGGTGGCGTGCACTGCTCCTGCGTCGAGCAGGCGGACCAGTTCCTCGGCACCGAGCGGCGGTCCGCTCTCCCGCACCGACTCGGTCAGCACCGATCTCCGCGCAGCCCGGGCTTCCTTGCCCACCCGGGACGCGACGCCCGCCTCGAACTGCACGAAGCTCCGCTCCGCGTGCGCCGAGTCGTAGCCCGTGATCGTGTCAGCCTCGGGACTGAGCACGATGCGGAATCCCGCGAGGCCCAGCACCCAGGTGCCGTCTGCGGCGCGTAGGTGCCGGGCCCGCTCGACGAACGGGACCAGCATGGCGTGCAATTCCACCGCCGCTTCGCGCAGACCGCCCCGGTGCCGTGTGACGAAGGCCCCGCACGCCCCCGAGCTGACCCGCATGGCGGCACGCTGCCGCGCGTCGAGGTCGAGACGGCCCTGGTCCCGTGCACCGACGAGTGGGGCAAGGCGCCGGGGCGGGGCCACGACCACCGGTTCAGCGGTACGGAAGCCCCCGCAGGGGGCCGTCCTGCACCACTTGTCCGCGTGGTGAGTGGAATGGGTGCACGGAGTTCCGTCAGCGAAGTACCGGCTGCACAGGCTCGCCACGGGATCCGCGGTAGAGCCCTCCGCGTCACGCGGGGAGGGAACGGATGCCGCAGTGGGCGCGGGAAGCCGGTCCGGGCCGCCGATCTGCGGGGGTAGGGGAAGGGCGTGGACGACGGTCAGTGACTGGGTACACCGCGTCAGCGCGACATATAGGTGTCTCAGGCCCACGGACTCGTCTGCGACGATCCCGGCAGGCTCCACCACGACGACGTGGTCGAATTCGAGGCCCTTCGCCTCAGCCGGGGGGAGGACGGCAAGGCTCCCGAGACTCTCCGGACCGAGCGCGCGCACCATGTCGCTGACCCACTTGCCGCCCGGCGGCACGATCACGCCAATCGAGCGTTCATCTGCTCCGTCCGACGCGCTCGCCCGTAGCCGTGCCACGGCCGCGGCGGCCAGAGTGCTCACCTCCGCCCCCTGGACCACGGCGACGTCCGTGCCCGTGTCGCGCACCGAGTCGGGCACTGCCACGCCAGGCGCGCAGTGCTCGCCCAGCCGGGCCACGAAGTTCATGACCTCTCCCGGTACGCGGAACCCCGTGAGCAGCTGGGTGACCCGCCATCCGTCCCGACCGGCGAGCACCTTCCCGAGCCCGTCCCAGTCCTGGTGGAGGTAGGGCCCGGTCGACTGCGCGAGGTCGCCGAGCACCGTCATCGAACCGCTGGGGCAGCGACGAGCCAGGGCCCTGGCCTCCATCGGCGTGACGTCCTGTGCTTCGTCGATGACCAGGTGCCCGTACACCTTCTGGGGGCGTCCGCCCAGTACGTACTCCAACTCATCGAGAAGGACCAGGTCTTCGCGGCTCGGCTCGGTCCGCGAGCGCGCCGCGCGGCTACCTGGACCGGCTCCCGGGCGGGGTGCGGCGAGCAGGTCCTGTTCGGCGGCCGACAGAATGCCCTCGGCGGCACGGCCGAGGGCGGCCCCGCCGGAGAACAGGCCCCGCAGCACGTCCTGGGCCGCAAGGTTGGGGCAGATCCGCTTGAGGAGGCGTACGACGGGGCGGGCCCTGGCCGTCTCGGCCAGGTAGTCGATGTCGGCCGGGCCGGGCAGCAGCCCGACGTAGACATCGGTCAGGTGCTGCGTGATCCGCTGTACGCACCGCTCCCGGCGCACCTGGTACGGACTGTCGCCGGCCAGCGCCGCACCAGCGATCTCCGCTATCTCCTCCACAGGGACTACGACTTCGCGGCGGTTCAGCTCGAAGGTGAAGACCGGCCCACCCACGAGTGCGGTCAACCGTTCCGCCGAGCTCGTCGTCTCGCAGTCGACGGCCCTGCGCAGCACCTCAGCCATCCTCGGATCGGCCTTCAACGCGGCGACCTGACGGGGATCTCGGGGCGACGCTGCCGCCGACCAGAGCGCGGGCAGTTCGAGCATCGACACGTCATCGCTGCCAAGTTCGGACAGAGTGACGCCCACGTAGTCGAGGAATCCCCGATTGGGGCCGATGACGAGGATTTCCTTGGCTGTCCGGTGCTTGTTGTCCAGCAGCCAGGTCACGCGGTGCAGGCCGACCGCCGTCTTACCCGTGCCCGGACCGCCCTGGATCACGAGTGCGCCCGCAGGCTCCTCCGCCACGAGCCGGAGCTGTTCCCGCTGGATGGTCTCGACGATGTCGTGCATCGAGCCGTCGCGCGCACGGTCCATCTCGTCGAGGAGGGGATCACGCCACGCCGGTTCCTCAGCCACCCTTTCCGGCACGTCGCTAGTGACTGGTATCGCTGATACCACCGTGGGTTCCGCTTCCGATCCGTGGAGATCGAGATAGCGCTTGACCGCCTGCTGATCACAGATGATCTGACGCAACAGCAGCACCTGCCCCGGTTCCTGCTCGTTGGTCAGCCGCCAGTTCACCGCGGCCTGTGAACTCCAGGAGACCACAACAGGATTCAGCTGCTCGTCGCGCACCAGGCGGCGCCCAACGTAGAACGTCTCCCGTCCCTCGCCCTCGTCGACATCGGTCCTCATGAAGACGAGGGACTTGCCTCCGATGTCGAGGGCCGACAGCTCCCGCTCCCAGGTCCGCCGGGCGTCGATAGAGTCCTTGCCGCTGGCTGCGACGTCAAGGCCGCTCAGCTCGGACGCCTCCTGCCGGGCCCGCTCCAGGCAGGAATACGCGTGGTCGACCGCACGCTGTTCAGCAGCGAGCACGGCTGCGCGTCGAGTGCGCTTCGACATCCTCGTTCTTCCCCTCCTGCCGTATGCAACACAACGGGTCGGCAGCACGATGGACGCTCCTACTGTAAGCGCGCGGTGATCGTGGCTCCGGGCCGCTGCAGGAGGATTCGCCTTTGCCCGACTCCCTACGAGAGCGGACTTCACAGCCCTGTCGTGGTCGGCTTGAGGCACAAGGAATCTGGAGACCTCCGGGCGAGCGAGGCCTTGGCGAGGCTGGCAGGTCGCGCGCCCTCGAGAAGCTGGACGCTCTCCTCCCTCCTGGACATCAAGAGCCAAGTCTCCGACTCCGGCGCCGAAGCGGAAACGCTCACGGCCGGTTCCTCCACGGTAGTGGGACTCTTCGCAGTTTGAGGGCGCTGTCGGTTCGCGCTAACTCAGCCTTCTTCGTCGCCTCCCGCCTCGTCCCCGCGCCGACGGCGAGCTCGCTCGGCGATCCCGCTGGAGAGCTTGCCCTTTACCGAGCTGGCCCGGTCGAGGGTCTCGTTGCCGAGGCTTCGGGCGGCACCGACGCCCTTCGCTCCTGTCTCAAGCGCCTTGTCCCTCACCGCCGCCGCGGCGACCGCCCATCGTCTCGTCTCCAACGATTGACGACCAGACTCGATCCCGAGCCGTCCGTGGAAGTCATGGACGCCGGTCACGACATGGTTGCTCGACTGAACCACGGCCGGGGACTTGGTCGGGTGCAGCAGCACCTTCGCGTTGGCCGCGTCGGCGGCTGCGTTCATCTGGGCCACCAGACGCTCAGTGCTCCGCGAGATGAGATCCAGCCGATTCTGCCGGGCAATCCGAATCCCGAGGCGGTGGCGGTCCAGCTCCTCCGGAGCCTCGTCCAGCACCCGGTCGAGTTCGAGTACGGCGATCGCGTCCTGCAGCTGGAAGCATCGAGCCAGCACAGCGAGCCACTGCTGAGCCTTGGATTCGGCTACCTTGGCTGCCTCGGCGAGATCACCGATCTTAGCCTTGCGCTCCATCCTTTCCGCGAGTGCGTCGAGTCGACGCAATGTGTACACCTGGGCCGTCGCAATCGTCCCCGGCGTGGCCTGCACCTTCGACCACGTGATCTCGGAGACCCGGCCCACCTGCTCCCGGATGGCCATGGCTTCCTCGATCACGAGTTCCGCTCCGATCATGTCCGACAGCGCGGCGTCCTCCTGAGCGCGGAGCACGTCGTCGACCTTCTCGTCGATCGTGGCGAGATAGTCGGTGATCTCGTCCATGGTCTGCTGCATCGCGAGCTGGGCCATGATGCCCGCAGCATGAACGAGAAGCGCTGGGTTGCCCAGAAGCGATCGAGGTCCGCTCGCGATTTCGACGAATCCCCTGATCTGGCCCTTGGGCCCCTTCACCGCACCTGTCATGAGACCCGTCTTCGAGCTTTCCCTCAGCCCGTACTTCTTGACGACCTGTGCCGACTCTCGGGTCAGCTTCACCCAACAAGCGGATTCGGCGGCAAGGTCCGAACCTGCCTGCGCGACCGCAGCCCCGGTACCTGCGACGGACTTGAGCCGTCGCAGGCCGAGGTCCTTCGACGACAGTCCCTCCGAGACGACGAAGAGTTCGACATCCGTCTCGCTCCCGATGAGCGTCAATCCGTCACCGTCGCTGATGAGCTGAATCTCGTTGTCCATCCGGCTGATTCTTCACCAGTCGCCAGCTCGGCCCGCCCGGTTTGTGGCGCCCCAACAGCGTTGCTGTCGACAGCCCGAGAGACACAGACCCGCAGCCCCTTCGCCTCCGGCGCGAGAGGCCAGTACTTGTGACTACGCTCGTCCACTGGTCTGCACGCTTGTCGACCGACTCCCCCGAGCGGCGGCTCTCGGGCCGGTCAGAGGCAGCGAGACCCGATCATGGAAGGAAAATGCCCGGGTCAGCGGAGGTCTAATCTGGCCCTTCGTGGAGCGGCCTTCGAGATTCGAACCCGAGGCCTCAAGGTCGTCACCGTCGGGCCCGCTACCGACGGCTGCGAGACGAGCAGGAACGCTGCTCCCCCCTGGTGCCGCACACGGGGCAATACGGCGAGCAACCGGGCACAAGGCAGCTAAACGGCAGGGCTCAGCACTGAGCACCCCCGGAGCTGTTCCAGGCAAATCACGGTGCGTCAAAACCGACATGCTCTTGGAAGCCCATGCCCGTCATGCTTCCGCCCCCAACCGCCCAACGAACCACCATGAACTGGACGGTGGCCGGCTGCGATGAAACCCTGCGCACCCCATCGCAAGATCCCCTCACTTGTCGTACCCGCAGTCGATGCAGCCGGGAACACGTTCTGGTATCTGGCGAGGTCCGACCTGTGTGCCTGGAGACTTCACAGCTCCGAACAGGTCGATATCGAGCCATCGTGCTGGCTCGCGGGCACCTGAGATCCATGCGCCGAGCTCGGCGAGCGCTGCATAGACGGTCAGCCCGTTCAGGTAGACAACCGAGGGGTTAGCAACACCGGTTCCGTACCCGTGTAGGCGGTCGACTGCTTGCTGGTGGTCCGGTTTGGCCCAGCGCGAGATCTCCGCCGAGTCGAGTTCGTTCAGGCATGCCAGGCACGCGGCGCCGGGGAGCATGAAGAAGACCCGGCCGCCGAGCGCGACAGGCTGCTGATGGTCATCGACGCCGGTGGCGATGTCGAGAAGCGGGGTACCTGTGTCGATGGCAATCTGGTTGAGGCGGTGCCTCGGGCCGTCGTGGTCGACGCAACTGATGAGCAGGTCGACGTCGTGGAGCTCGGGATGTTCCCCTGCGGGTGTGAGCCCGGGGAGAATCTGAACCTCGGCTGTCGGGTCGATCGAGCGCATGCGGCGGCGCGTGACGACCGTTTTCGGGCTGCCGACATCGGCGTGGTCGGCGGTGACGAGACGGTTCAGGTTGGTTGTCTCGACGAGGTCGTCGTCGAGGACGATGACATTACGGAAGCCGAGGTAGGCGAGCCCGAGAGCGACGTGTGATCCGGTGCCTCCGGCGCCGACGACCGCCACGCGCAAGGCGGCGACGGCCGCTTGAGCCAGGGGGCCGAGGAGCGGGATCTGGCGGGTGAACCGGGTGTCGGTGACAGGCGGCGCGTTGAGCACTTTGATGTGGTCGCCAACCACGGTGACCGTGTCGAATGGCTTACGTTCGAGCTCGCCGTCGGTGCCGGGGCGCCACCAGTCGGCACGGACCGTTCCTTGCGCCCACACTGCAGCCGCGTAGGGTGTCCCGCCCAGCAGGTCGACCGCGTAGGGCGACATCTCAGCGAGCGCACGCTCATCGATGGCCGAGAATCGTGGTGGCTCCAGCCGGTGGTTGTGAAATTCGACGAGACCGCGTCCGGTGGCGACCGCCTGGTTGTGGATGCGATCGAGCGCCCTGTCGGCCAGACGCCAGCCATCGTGGTTCGGCTCGATCTCCTCGTCGCCAATGAGCGCGATGTCGACGACCTCAAGGACGGGACCGCTCTCGCCGTTGTGCAGCAGCTTGGTGTAGGCAAAGGCGAATCGCTCGCCGCGCGCTTCGGCCAGATGCTGCTCGATGCGCTCCCAGTGCTCGGGCCGCGTGAACTTCAGAGTGCTCATCGGTTCAGCTCGCCTCCTCGAAACGGGACAGAGCGCCGGCCAGGTAGTCCGCAAGGTTGCTGCCCTGTGCGGGGTCTACGTGGGGGTGCCAGTCGTTCGGGTCGATGTGGTACGAAAACTGCAGCCAGGAGCGCCCGGCGTGCTGCTGTATGCCCTGGCTATTACCGGGCGTCGCGCCGCCAGCCAGGGTCAGGTCCGGGCGGGCGCAAATGTTGTCCGGTTGACCAGCTGGGTAGTTCGCGGGGATGGCGAACAGGACGTCGGTATCGGCGTGGGACCAGCCCGCTGGCAGCGGGTGGTCTCGCAGCGCGACGACGAGGGCCTCTGGATCGATGGTGGCGTTCGGGAACGCCTGACGCAGCAGCTCTTCCTCCTGCGCCAGGCGTTCGGCGAGCCTTTCGGACACGGACACGCGATCAGCCTCGCTTGAAGCGGGGACGACGCTTGAACTGGGCTCCGGGCACGAGGCGGACTGTCTCGTCGGGCGTGATCGTGATGCGGGTTCCGTCCGGCAGGATCTGGACCAGGCCGTCGGCCGGGTTGATGCCAGCCATCGCCATGATCTGTGCACCGGTGATCGTCGGCCTGTCGTGGGTGTATTCCACACCGTCGACCGCGAAGACGAAAGTGGGGTGCTTGGTGTGGTCTGTCTCGGTCTGACTGTCTGCGGCTGCCATTGCGGGGCCTCCAAGGATCGACCCGCCGGATGCGGGCTTTCACCTCCTAGTCGCTGGCGGCAAGCCGTCCGCAACCCCCTTCACGCAAGAATTTTTCAAGCCGAACCTGTAGCGGCGTAGGTCAGCTCCACGACGTCCGGTGCGGCGCTCGCCAGACGGCGTGCCAGCCGTTCTTCGTAGGTCGTGATGAGGATTTGCCCTACGGTGCCCGCTTGGACGGCCGACACCAAGGTCTGGGCGACTGCGGCGCGGCGGCGCGGATCAAGATGCTCAAGTGGTTCGTCGAAACACACGGTCGAGGCACATGCAACCGAACTCGCCAGCAGCAGTCGCGTCACGAGCAGAGCGGTGGACCGTTCGCCGCCGCTCAGGTCGCCCACCGTCAGCGTGGCGTCTCCGTGGGGAATGGTGAGGTTTCCATCGGCGTCGAAATGCAGTCCGTCGGTGCCGAACACGAGCTTCCAGCGGCGGCCGACCTCGTGCGCGATCGGTTCGATGTAGTCCGTCAGGTAGCGATCGGCCAGCTTGTGGATGGTCTTCTCGCTGACCTCCATGACCATGTCTTCGCGCGCGGCTGCAATGAGGGTGGACTGATCTCGTGCGGCTTGCCGTAGTCTCACCAGCTCGCTTCTAGCTGTTCCGAGTCGAGCTGCCGCATCGCCATGGCGTTCAGCGAGATCTGAGAGACGTTGCCGCGCTTCGGCCAGCTCGGTGACTGCTTCTGCGCCAGGATCGTCGCCGACCGGTTCAGGCGGGGTGTGCAGCGCATTGAGGGCGTCGCGAAAACCGGTAATCGCGATCAGCCGCTCGCGAGCCTGCGCGGTGTCGCGTACACGTTGTTCAATCTCGGCGTGCGCGGCGTGGTCCACACCGCCATGCGCGGAGGCCGCAGCCTCGCGTTCGGCCAGCGTCAGCGGGCGAAGGCAGGTCGGACACTGATCCGTGGCAGACGCAAGGACCTCAGCAGCCGATGCTGCACGCGCTGCTCGAACCTCTGCCGCCGACGTGGCCGCCAGGCTGGACTCGAGCTCGCTCGAGGCAGCGCGCTCGCTATTGGCGATCGCAGCCCTCGGATCCTGATCGCCGAGATCGATGGAACCGGCCATGCGCGCGACAAGCCGCTGTACTTGCTCGTGGAAGGCACGAGCGTTCTGCCGGTAGTCGCTCCATGCCTGCGCGAGAGTTGCTGCCGGTTCCAGCCGGTGCGCCAAGGCCTCCGCGGCCTGTCGCTGATCCGCGATCCCGGACACTTCCGTATCCAACCGCGAGACCGTCTCGGTCAACGACGCGATGGCCTCGTCGGTCCCGCTCAAGTCATCGCGCAGAGTCTTGATCTTCGCCGCAAGCTCGGACCTCCGCGTATTGATCGCCTTGGCAGCCTGCAGCATAGGTGTGATGCCGAAAACATCGGCGAGGTGATCTTTGATCGGAAAGCCTGTGGCTTCCCCCTTCGCCCCGACGCCGAAAACCAGGGCGTCGAGAAGTCCGGGATCAGCACCCCAAGCACGGCGCAGGAGTTCCGCGTAGGCCTCTTCATCGATTGCCATGCCATTGGCGTTGGCAACGAAGCGAGCGGCGCCGCTGCGCTTGACAGACCTGGTCAGCTGCACCTCAGTGTCCGCCAGCATCAAGTCCAGGCACACTGTCGCCGAATCGTGGCCGACGCGGACCGCCTGGCCGAGGCGACGGGCCGAGGGAGTGCCGAGCAGACCCCATCGGACGGCCTCGACCAGCGACGTCTTGCCGACACCGTTCGGAGCGACGAAGAACGTGACCGGGCGGCTGAGCTCCAGGTCCAGCGTCTCGTAGGCTCGCCAATGGCTCAGGCGAATGCGTCGGATCACGATGCGGCAGCCCCCGCCATCTCCGCCAGATGATCTACGAAGTCATCTGACATCAGGCCGCCCGTTTGCACGCTCACTACGAGGGTGGCGAGTTCCGCCGCATCGACGTTGCCAAGTGCAAGCTGACCTTCCTTCTTGTATTCGAGCCGAGGCTTCGCACGAAGAGCCTGTGCGATCTGTGCCTCAGTCACCTCCCTCGCCACGGCATCGAGAGCTGCCGTGTCCGGCAACACGTCAAAATCGGCGACCCGGTCCCAGCGCGGCAGGCGCCGCTCGAAGAACCGTCCCAAGGCGAGCCCCAGAGGCTCCGGCAAAATCGAGCTGTGAGGGTCGAGCCACCCAAGCACCGGACTGATCGAGCGCGTCACATCGGCAGGCGAGAGAACGACAGCCCGCTCGGCGTCAGCAGAAGTGACACAGATCGCTGAGATGTCGGCGTACAGGTTAAAGAACCGCCCGAGTCCCTCCGGTGTGCTCGACCATGTGTCGGTATCACCCACGAGGACCGCTACCGCTTCCGCCAGCACAGCGCACTGCGCAAACGCCCGCATGCCCTGCGGCACCTCCGGCGACCATGCGGGGTGGAACTCCATCGAGATACGGCCTCGAAACCGAAAGGCCACCTCCTCGAGCGAGTCCTTAAGCGGTTCATCCGCTACTCCGCCCGAGGCCCGCGGAGTCGGCTGGGCAGCCATGAGCAGAGGAGCGGACGATGCATCCGCCACCAAGCCCAATCGCCGGGCAACGGGATCCTCCTCAATAGGTGGGAGTTCCGGATCCCGGTCGGCCAACGCCCTCACGATCTCGAACTGGCCCGTGATCACCTCTCGACGGCTCGGCGGAAGATCCGACAGGTCCGGCTGAGGGCCGAGGCCGCGCAGGAACAGTAGGTACTCCTCGATAAGCGCGTCGTTCCGGTTATCCAGTTCCTCGTTGTCAGTCACTGTGCCGCCTCCCATCCTGTGGTTCCTCTGCTGCGCTTCGATTCGACGCAGCGTCTGATCGCTTCGATGGCGCGCCTTCGCTGCCGACTCGCTGCTTGGTGTGTCTTGCCGTTGCGGAACGCCCAGTCGGACAAGAGCTCCTCTCCCATGATCGTCTCTACGACCAGATCGCGTTGCTCACCGGTCAGAAACCCAAGGCATCCTTTGGCCAGGGCGACTACACGCTCGTCTTCCTCCGCAGCTCGCGCATCGTCGTCATGGAACTTCACCGCGGCCATGGCTACCGGGTCAGCAAGGAACCCCTTGATCCCTTCACGCTCGCGCACGACACCCCTGCCGATGTCCTGCCCCCGTCGGAGAGCAATCATCTTCGCCAGCCCGGTGACCGACGACACATCAGCGGGGTCCTTCTTCCTCAACTGCTCAAACGCCTCGCAGACAGCTTCCTCGACATCACGGGGGTCTGGAACGGCGGAGGTGATCGAGTGAATCCCACGTCGGGCGCCCTGGTACATCGCACCACGGACCGCTGTAAAGAGCTCAAACGCGTCGAGCCGACCCTCCCGCCAGCGCAGCAGCAGTCCGTCGGCTTCAGTGTCCGTCCCAGAGTCGTCCATCACTCGTACGTCGGTCGGAAGGCGGCGACCGCAACCCCCTCTCCGGAAGATTCTTTGGCCGCGCATCACGCGTGCGCGCGGCACCCCTCTACCTCAGTTTGTTCCCCTGCGAATCAGTAGTCACGAAGCCAGGCCGCAGCAGGTAGAGGCGAAATGGCGAGAAGGGGCACGTCGTAGCCAGCCGCCGTCTGGTTCGTGGCGGTTCCTTGGGCTGGCTGCCGGCATGTAGGCCGCCAATGGATCCGGACCAACTGGACGAGTTCATTGAAGCGGTAGCCAGACAGCTGGAGGAGCCTCCGCACGACGTACCTTCGGCTCACCGCAGCCCACGCCGAGTGGGCCGTGCGGACTGACACGACGGTCAACGTCGGGGCCGCGTAATCCGGCCGAGCCAAGCCCCCCGTCGGCGACTGTCGCGAACGGCCAGCTCAGAAGCCCTCTCCCCCTCCCTCACTCCAGGGACTTTTCAGGGACTTTCAGCGCTGTCCGAGGGACTTCCGAGGGACTTTCCGCCGCGTAACGCAGCAAGCATCCGAAAGATCAGAAAGGGCCTCCGCCGCAGGTCAGAGGCCCTTCCCCAGGCAAAAGCGCAGGTAGCGGCAGACGAGTCGGGCTGTACGCCGGGTTCTGTCGCCCGGGCGCCTCGCGGCGGCCGGGGAGACGGCCATCCATCTAGGGCCGGCGTTGCCGCCGGCCTCGTGCGGTCTACCCGCGGACTCGGGCGGGCAGCCCTCGAACGTCCGCGCAGAAACACCGGGGTGTTTCCTTTTGACCTTGCTCCGGGTGGGGTTTACCTAGCCGCCTGAGTCGCCTCAGGCGCTGGTGGTCTCTTACACCACCGTTTCACCCTTACCAGGGATCGAGATCCCTGGCGGTCTGTTTTCTGTGGCACTGTCCCGCGGGTCACCCCGGGTGGCCGTTAGCCATCACCCTGCCCTGTGGAGCCCGGACGTTCCTCGGGGAGCACCCCACTAGGGGGAGTCCACGCGGCCGTCCGCCCGGCTCGTCTGCCGTGTTGACCATCGTACCGGGCGTGCGCCTCTGCCCGGGCCCGAGGCCGCCGTCGCCAGGAACGAGCCCGCCAGGATCAGGGCGAAGGCGGCCAGGACGCCAGGGGTCAGGCGCTCGTCCAGGAAGGTCGCGCCCGCTGCCACGGCGACGGCGGGGTTGACGTACGTGAAGACGACCGCCCGGGTCGGGCCGGCCTCGCGGATCAGTTCGAGGAAGACGACGAAGGCGAGGGCCGTGCAGATGACACCCAGGCCGGCCAGGGACGCCAGGACCGAGGTGGAGGGGATGGAGGAGGGGCGGGTTGCCGCGGCCGCGGGGGCGTAGACGAGTGCCGACAGGAGCAGGCAGGGGGCTATCAGCTGGAGCGTGGGGACCTGCTTCAGGTAGCGGGTGAGGATCAAGGGTGCGGTGGCGTAGCCGAGGACCGTTATCAGTACTTCCAGCAGGGAGCGGGCGTCGCCGCCGGTCAGGTGGGGCACCGTGAGGACCGCGACGCCGCCGAGGCCCAGGGCGAGCCCCACGGTGCGGCGCGCGCCCAGCCGTTCCGTGTCGCCGAAGAAGCGTGCCAGGGCCACTCCCACGATCGGGACACCCGCGATCAGCAGGCCCGCCGTCGAGCTGGAGAGGTGGCGTTCGGCGTCCGTCAGGGTCCACCAGGGGCCGATGATCTCGATGCAGGCGAAGGCCAGCATCGGGCGCCAGTGGGCTCGGATGACGCCGGTCAGTCCCCCCTGCCGTACGGCGAAGGGGAGCAGGAGTGCGGCGCCGAGCGCACAGCGTGCGAAGACGACCATCGACGGGGAGACCCCGTCCACCGCCACCTTGATCATCAGATAGGGGATGCCCCAGAGGACTCCCATCAGGGAGAACAGAACCCAGCCGCGTGCAGTCATGGGGACAGTTTCGGCCGGGTCAGCGGCCGGTGTCTTGAACGCTGTTGCGGTAGACGCTGTTGCGGTACGCCGCCGGGGTCGCCCCCAGTACGCGGCGGAACCAGCGGGTGAGGTGTGCCTGGTCGGCGAAGCCCACGAGGCCCGCGACCTCGGCCGGACGCAGGCCGGCCTCCAGGAGCGGGCGGGCCCGGTTCACCCGGTGCTGGGCGAGCCAGGCGTAGGGCGGCAGCCCCATCGTCGTACGGAAGGCGCGCAGCAGTTGGTAGCGGGACAGGCCCAGGTCGGCCGCCAGGGCGGCGAGCGATGGTGGGGCCAGCAACTCGTCGGAGAGGCGGTCGCGCACCGTGAGCGCTATGGAGGCCGCGCCCGGGATCGTGTCGCACATCGGGCGGGCGGTGGAGTGGCGGCGGGCCAGGGCGGTGAGCAGCCACGGGATGCGGGACTCGGCCTCCAAGGGGTCGGGGCAGGCGCTCAGTTCGGTGTGGGCGGTGCGCAGGGCGGTGGCCAGCTCGGGGTCGTCGAGAAGGGGCTCGCGGAAGTGCGGGACGCCGAGGGTGCCCTCGGTGAGGAGGGACGCCTCCGGGTACAGGGCCTGGTAGGCGTATCCGCCGGGCAGCGCCGGGCCGCCGGTGTGCACCTCGCCGGGGGCCATGACGACGATCGAGCCCGGGCCGGTGCGGATGCGGCCGCCGCGGTAGTCGATGATCTCGGCGCCGCCGACGCAGATACCGACGGTGAACTCCTCGTGGGCGTGCGGCGCGTAACGGTGCTGGTCGAAGCGGGCGGTCAGGAGGTAGAGGGGGCGGCCGCCGCGGCCGAGGGTGGTGCGGGCCCAGCGGGCCTCTTCGCGTGCGGTCACGTGCGCCTCCCCCGGCTCGGGCCCGTCGTTTCCCGGAGACCGGCTCCGGCCGCCGGTTCCCTGAGACCGGCTCCGGCCGTCAGTTCCCTGAGACCGGCTCCGGCCGTCGGTCCCCTCACAGCTGCAACGTCCGCGCTCCCCGTTTCCATGCCACCGTCAAGAGGTCGCCCGCTCCAGCCCCGTCACGCAGGCGCGAACTGCACCTTCGCCGTCCCCGGGTCCGCCTTTGTCAGCCGCACCCGCAACCGCTCCCCCAACGGCAGCGCCTCCGCCCCGCCCTCGATGCGGGCGAAAACGGCCGGGGACTCCAACTGGACGGTTCCGACGGTGGGTTGGTGCTCCTGTACGTCCACCACGCAGCCCTCGAAGACCTCGCCCACCCGGTCCTTGAGCAGGGCTGCCTCCACGATGTCGACGCACTCGCGCTCGACGGTGCCCGCGCGACGGCTGCCGTCGGCCATCTGCTGGGGGAGCTCGTCGAGGGCCGCGAGGACCCAGTCGGGGGGCGGCTCGTCCGCGACGGCGGCGAGACAGATCTCTGACGAATAGCGGTCGACCAGGCGGCGCAGCGGGGCCGTGCAGTGGGCGTAGGGCGCGGCGACGGCGGCGTGCGAGGTGACCGCGGGGAGCACGCCGTCGCGGAAGACCGTGTAGCCGGCGCCGCGCAGCAGCGTCGTGCACTCCTGGAGGAAGGCCGCGTGGTGCGGCTGGTGCGGGTCGAGGGAGCGGATGAGTTCGGCGTACGAGACGTGGTGCGGCCAGTCGATGCGCAGCGCCTTCGCGGTGCGGCGCAGCCGCCCGACCGCGCCGTCGGGGGCGGCGGGCAGCGTCCGCAGTACGCCGGTGCCGTGCGCGAGCATCAGCTCGGCCGCGGCCATCCCGGTCAGCAGGGAGATCTGCGCGTTCCAGCCGTCGGCGGGGAGCGGGGCGCGGTACGCGAGCTCGTATGTCCCGTCCTTCTCGACGATCTCCTGCTCGGGGACGTTGAGCGAGATGCCGCCGCGCTCGATCTCCAGCCGCTCGCGCGCCTGTCCGATGTCCTTGAGGAGGGCGAGCGACTCCTCCGCCGTGCCCGCGTCGATCTGCCGCTGTGCGTGCGCGTAGTCGAGCTTGGCCCGGCTGCGCACGAGTGCGCGGCGCACGTCGGTCGCCTCGGTACGTCCCTCCGCGTCGAGGTCGATCGTCCACAGCGTCGCCGGGCACGTCTGGTCCGGGAGGAGGCTCGCGGCGCCCTCGGAGAGGACCTCCGGGTGCAGCGGGACCCGCTCGTCGGGGAAGTAGAGCGTCGTGACACGCCGGTGCGTCTCGGCGTCCAGGGCGCCACCGGGTACGACGAAGGCGGCGACGTCGGCGATCGCGTACCGGACGCGGTAGCCGCCGCCCGTGCGGCGCGCGAGGTGCATCGCCTGGTCGAGGTCCGTGGACGCGGGCGGGTCGATCGTGAACAGGGGGATGTCCGTCGCGTCGTACGACGGCAGCCGGGGCGCCCGCGCGGCCTCTTCGAGCACTTCGGGCGGGAAGGACTCGGGTACGCCGAGTTCGGTTCGCAGGGCGCGCAGCGCGGCTCGCAGGGGAGCCTCCGGTGCACCGGCAACACGTAGGTGGCGGCGAGGCATACAGCGAGCGTAGGCACAAACCGGCCGCTCCGGCGCGCGAGGACGGCCCCGCGGCACCCTTTAGGCTGGCGCCGGGCCAATCCCGCCGTGCGCCCACCGTAAGGAGAAACAACCGTGCTCGTCCTGCTCCCCCCGTCCGAAGGCAAGGCCTCTTCCGGCCGCGGCACCCCGCTGAAGCTGGAGTCGCTGTCCCTGCCGGGGCTCACCGAGGCGCGGCAGGCGGTTCTCGAGGAGCTGGTCGAGCTCTGCGCCGGTGACGAGGAGAAGGCGCGCGAAGCGCTCGGCCTGAGCGAGGGCCTGCGCGGCGAGATCGCGAAGAACACGCAGCTGCGGACGGCGGGCGCGCGCCCGGCGGGCGAGATCTACACGGGGGTCCTGTACGACTCCCTGGAGCTGTCCTCGCTCGACGCGGCGGCGAAGCGGCGGGCGGCGCGCTCGCTGCTGGTGTTCTCCGGGCTGTGGGGCGCGGTGGGGCCGACCGACAGGATCCCCTCCTACCGCTGCTCGATGGGCGTGAAGCTGCCGGGGATCGGGGCGCTGGGCGCGCACTGGCGTACGCCGATGGCCGCGGCGTTGCCCGAGGCGGCCGGGGGCGGTCTGGTGCTCGATCTGCGGTCCTCGGCATACGCCAGTGCGTGGAAGCCGAAGGGCGAGGTCGCGGGTCGGACGGCGACCGTGCGGGTGTTGCACTCGCAGCTGGTGAACGGGGTCGAGAAGCGGTCGGTCGTCAGCCACTTCAACAAGGCGACGAAGGGGAAGATCGTGCGCAGTCTGCTGATGGCGGGCGCGGCGCCGAAGGGCCCCGCGGAGCTGGTGGAGGTGTTGCGGGACCTCGGGTACACGGTCGAGGCGGCGGCTCCGGGCGGGGCGGGGAAGGCGTGGGCGCTGGACGTGGTGGTGACGGAGATCCACTGACACACCCCACCTCTCCATACGTTGCAACATGCGCAACGACCTTTGCGCAGGATGCGCACCCCGGGCAGGATGAGGGCATGACCTCGCCGCTGCCCTCGTCGCCGTCTGCCTCCGTCCTGGACCTCGCTCCCGTCGTGCCCGTCGTCGTGGTGACGGACGCCGCCGACGCCGTACCGCTGGCGCGAGCCCTGGTGGCGGGCGGGCTGCCCGCGATCGAGGTGACGCTGCGGACGCCGGCCGCGCTCGACGCGATCCGCGCGATCGCGGACGGGGTGCCGGACGCGGTCGTCGGCGCGGGCACGGTCCTGTCCCCGGCGCAGGTGACCGACTCGGTGGCCGCCGGTGCGCGCTTCCTGGTGAGCCCCGGCTGGACGGACGTACTCCTCGACGCCATGCGCGCGTCCGGGGTGCCGTTTCTGCCGGGGGTGTCCACCACGTCGGAGGTCGTGACGCTTCTCGAACTCGGCGTGCGGGAGATGAAGTTCTTCCCGGCGCAGGCGGCGGGCGGCACGGCGTACCTGAAGTCGCTCGCCGGGCCGCTCCCCCAGGCGCGGTTCTGCCCGACCGGCGGCATCGGGCCCGACTCGGCGCCGGAGTATCTCGCCCTGCCCAACGTCGGGTGTGTGGGCGGGAGTTGGATGCTTCCCGGAGATGCCGTCGCCGCCAAGGACTGGGGACGGGTGGAGGCACTCGCCCGGGAGGCGGCGGCGCTCGGGCCACGCGGGTGACGGCGCTCAGGCCACGCGGATGACCACCTTGCCGAAGGCGGCTCCGGACTCGTAGTAGCGGAACGCCTCGTGGACCTCGTCGAAGCCGAAGACGCGGTCGATGACCGGGCGGATGCCGTGCAGGGTGACGGCCCGGTTCATCTGCTCGAAGTGGGCACGGCTGCCGACGAAGAGCCGTCGGATCGTCACGAGGCTCGACGCGATCACATCGTTCGAGATCTCGATGGACGCCTTGCGGGGGCTGTTGGCGGCGATCAGCACGATCTGGGCGTAGAGCGCCGAGGCGCGGACCGACTGCTCGATGGTCTCGGGACCCACGGTCTCGACGACCAGATCCGCGCCGCGCCCGCCCGTCAACTCACGGACGGCCGGAGCCCATTCGGGGTTCGCGACGTAGTCGACGACGTGGTCGGCGCCCAGCGCCTTGAGACGGTCGGCGTTCGCCGGGCGGGACGTCGTGGCGATGACCTCGGCGCCCAGGGCCTTCGCGAACTGCACGGCGAACAGGGACAGCGCGCCCGTGCCGAGTGTGAGCACCGTCTGGCCGGGGACCACGGCCTCGCCGCCGGTCAGGCAGTTCCACGCGGTGACGCCGGCACAGGGCAGACAGGCCGCCTCCTCCCAGCTGAGGTGCTCGGGCACCCGGACGGCCGCCTCCTGGTCGAGGCAGGCGTACTCGGCGAGCATGCCGTTCAGGGTGACTCCGGGCTGGTCGATCATCGCTGTGGTGATGCGGCCGTCGGTCCAGCGCGGGAAGTACGTGCTGGTGACCCGGTCGCCCACGGTCCAGCGCGTGACCTCGTCTCCCACCGCCACGACTTCGCCCGCGCCGTCACTCAGCGGGATCACATCCGGTATGGCCTTCAGCGGATAGAGCCCCTTCAGGATCAGCAGGTCGCGCTTGTTGAGCGAGACCGCGTGGATGCGGACGACGATGTCGCGGGGGCCGGGTTCCGGGCGGTGGGCGGTGTTGCGGGAGACCATGCCGTCCAGGCCGCCGGGCGTTTCCAAGTGGTAGGTGCGCATGCGGACCATGCTGGTCGAGCGGGGTGGGAGCCTCAATTCCCAGCGGGGTATGACGGCATGGACAACGCCCGGTCGAGGTCCGGTTGTCGTACCCATGACGTACAACTGAGCCATGACCGCGACCATCACCGAAACGCCCCCGTTCGCCCGGGAGTTGCTGCGCTGGCGCACCGCCCGCCGGGTCAGTCAGTTGGAGCTCGCCTCGCGGGCGGGGACGACGCAGCGGTACGTCAGCTTCATCGAGCGAGGACGGTCGGTGCCCGGCAGGGAGATCGTGATCAGGCTCGCCGAGTCACTGGGCCTGACCCTGCGGGAGCGCAACTCGCTGCTGCTGGCCGCCGGTTACGCGCCCGCGTTCGCCGAGTCGGCGCTCGACGCGGCCGCGCTCAAGCCGGTACGGGAGGCGTTGGGCAGCGTCCTAGAAGGGCATCTGCCGTATCCGGCGCTGGTGGCGGGACCGCGGGGTGAACTCGTCGCGGCCAACGAGGCGTTCGACGTTCTCACCGAGGGGGCCGACCCCGCGCTGCTCGGGCCGGCCGTGAACGTGCTGCGGCTGGCACTGCACCCGCGGGGGATGGCGGCCCGGGTGGTGAACCTGGACGCCTGGGGACGGCACATCGTGGAGAACCTGCGGGCCCGTGCCGTACGCAGCCCCGATCCGCTCCTTGACGCGCTCGCCGAGGAGTTGGACGGGTACGTGCCGCGGAGCGATCCCGGCGCGGACTATCTCGGCTTCGCCGTGCCGCTTCGACTGCGGTGCGCGGAGGGCGAGTTGAGGCTGCTCACCACGCTGACGTCGTTCGCGACGGCGGTGGACGTCACGCTGGCCGAGCTCCACCTCGAAGCGTTTCTCCCGGCGGACCGGGAGACGGCGGAGATCCTGCGGGCACGCGGCGCGGCCCGGGCGCCGCGCGGGTGAGCCTGACTGCGAGCCCCCGGAGGGTGAGGCGCAGTTCGTGTGGGTGAGCCGGACCAGTGGGCAGGACGGGGAGTCGGCTGAGCAGCCGGGCGTTCGAGGCGCGACCCGACCTCGCGCGCGGGAGCCGGACCGCGGGTCCCCGCGCGTGAGGCGCAGTCCGCGCGGGTGCGCCGGACTGCGCCTCAGCGCAGGTGAGACATCAGCGCACGTGAAAACATCAGCGCAAGTGGGACGTGTCGTTCAGCAGTCGCAGGCTCGCGTTCCCGTCCGCGTAGTACGCCACCGCCGAGATCGAGGCCGCCGACAGCTCCATGCGGAAGAGGGACTCCGGCGGGGCGCCCAGGGCGAGCCGTACGAAGGTCTTGATCGGCGTGACATGGGTGACGAGCAGGACCGTGCGGCCCGCGTAGGAGGCGACGAGCTTGTCCCGGGTGGTGGCGATGCGCCGGGCGACCGCCGCGAAGCTCTCGCCGCCGCCGGTCGGTTCGGCGTCCGCCGAGGCGAGCCAGGCGTTCAGGTCATCGGGGTGGCGCTCGCGCACCTCGGCGAAGGTCAGGCCCTCCCAGGCGCCGAAGTCGGCCTCGCGCAGCCCGTCGTCGACGACCACGTCGAGCCCGAGCCGGTCGGCGACGGCCTGCGCGGTCTGGCGGCAGCGGGCGAGCGGCGACGCGACGATCGCCTGGACGGTGCCACGTGCGGCCAGCGCCGCGGCGGCCCGCTCCGCCTGCTCCCGGCCCACGGCGGACAGCGACGGATCGGCCCCACCGCTCCCGGAGAACCGCTTCTGCGGCGTCAGCGGGGTCTCGCCGTGGCGCAGCAGCACGAAGGTGGCGGGCGCTCCCATGTCGGCGGCGGCACCCCAGCCGACGGACGGCTGACCGGCAGTCTGCGCCCCGGCGGCCACGTTGCGCGCCGCGCGCACATCGGCAGCCGCCTTGGCCGCCCCGGCACCAGCACCAGCACCCGGTGACAGCAGGAAGTCGGACTCGCCTGACGACACCGGAGCACTGGCAGCGGCAGAGGCGGCAGCAGAGGTGGCAGCCGCACCGGAACCCGGAGTCGCCGACGGACCCCGCGCCCCCGCCAGCGCCGCCCGGGCCTTCGCCGCGCCCGCGGTCGCGTCGCCGGGCGGGCCCGACGGTTCGGGGGCCGCGGCGCGCACCGCGCGTGCGTCCAGTTCGGCCGTCGATGCGGACGGCGACCACTGCTCGCCGCGCTTGCCCGCGTCCATCGCCTCGTTGGCGAGCCGGTCGGCGTGCTTGTTCTGCGCGCGCGGGATCCACTCGTAGGTCACCTGGGACCGCGGGAAGACACTGGCGGCCTCGGCCGCGAGGGGCTTCATGTCCGGGTGCTTGATCTGCCAGCGCCCGGACATCTGCTCGACGACGAGCTTGGAGTCCATCCGGACCCGGATCGAGGCGGTGGGGTCCAGTTCGCGGGCCGCCTTCAGCCCGGCCACCAGGCCCCGGTACTCCGCGACGTTGTTGGTGACGACCCCGAGGTACTCGGCGGCCTCCATCAACGTCTCCCCCGTGGCCGCGTCGATCACCACGGAGCCGTAGCCCGCGGGCCCCGGGTTGCCCCGGGAACCGCCGTCGGCCTCGACGATGAACTCCCGCACCCGAAGCCCCCTACAGACCGGACTCGGACGTGCGCACCAGGATGCGGCCGCAGTTCTCGCAGCGCAGCACCGTGTCGGGAGAGGCGGCCTTCACCTCGTTGACCTCGGTGATGTTCAGCTCCAGGCGGCAGCCCTCGCAGCGGCGCTGGTAGAGGCGGGCCGCACCGACGCCGCCCTCCTTCACGCGGAGCTTGTCGTAGAGCTTCAGCAGGTCGGCGGGGACGGAGGCGGCGATGACCTCGCGCTCCTTCGTCGCCGTCGCGGCCTCGCCGTCGAACTGCTCGAACGCGGCGTCCCGGCGGCCGGTCGCGTCGTCGATCTTCGCCTGCACGGAGGAGACCCGCTCGGTCAGCTCGGCGACCCGCTCCTGCGCGGACTCACGGCGCTCCATGACCTCCAGGACCACGTCCTCCAGGTCTCCCTGGCGCTTGGCGAGCGAGACGATCTCGCGCTGGAGGTTCTCCAGGTCCTTGGGGGAGGTGACGTTGCCCGAGTCGAGGCGCTGCTGGTCGCGGGAGGCGCGCTGGCGCACCTGGTCCACGTCCTGCTCGGCCTTGGTCTGCTCACGGGCGCAGTCGCTGTCCTCGGTCTGCGCGGCGACGAGCAGGTCGCGCAGCTGGACGAGGTCCTTGTTCAGCGATTCGATCTCGGCGTGCTCGGGAAGCGACTTCCGCCGGTGCGTGAGCTGCTGCAGGCGGACGTCGAGGGCCTGGACGTCGAGAAGTCGGATCTGGTCGGCGGGCGCGGCGTTCAGTTGGGGGCTCCTGAAGGTGTGGGAAGTGGTGAGGCCGCGTGGGCGGTCCAGGGGTCGGTGACCGTCTTGGAGACATGGACCCGCAGGTCCCAGCCATGGCGGTCGGAGATCTCGTCGAGCTGGGCGGCGGCCAGCTCGCACCAGGGCCATTCGGTGGCCCAGTGCGCCGCGTCGAGCAGCGCGAGAGGAGTGTGGGCGCGGGCCTCCGACGCCGGGTGGTGGCGCAGGTCCGCGGTGAGGAAGGCGTCGACGCCGGCGGCGCGCACGTCGTCGAAGAGGCTGTCGCCGGAGCCGCCGCTGACGGCGACGGTCCGCACGAGGGCTTCGGGGTCGCCCGCGACGCGGATGCCCTGCGCGGTGGCCGGCAGCCGCTGGGCGGCGCGTGCGGCGAACTCGCGGACGGTCACCGGATGGTCCAGCTCGCAGACGCGTCCGAGGCCGCGGCGGCCCTCGGTGTCGGTCGGGTCCGGCACGAGGGGGCGTACGACCCGCAGGTCCAGCGCACCCGCGAGGGCGTCCGAGACACCCGGGTCCGCGCGGTCGGCGTTGGTGTGCGCGACGTGCAGCGCGATGTCGTTCTTGATGAGGGTGTGCACGACGCGGCCCTTGAAGTGGGTGGCCGCGACCGTCGTCGTACCGCGCAGATAGAGCGGGTGGTGGGTGACCAGCAGGTCGGCGTCCAGCTTCACCGCTTCGTCGACGATCTCCTGGACGGGGTCGACGGCGAACAGCACCCTGGACACGGGCTGGTCCGGGTCGCCGCAGACCGTGCCGACCGCGTCCCACCCCTCGGCCCGCTCAGGGGGCCAGAGGGCGTCGAGTGCGGCGAGGACTTCAGACAGACGGGGCACGGGGAAAAGGCTACCTGGCTCCCGTGTGTGCCCGACCGGTCGCGGGTGACCCGACCGGCCCGGGGAGCCGGGCGCCTCCGGATCGGGCTGTGAGCACCGGGGCCACGGCCGCCCCCGCGCACGCTGTCAGCACACGCGCCCCCGTTTCCTCAGGCGAATCACGACATGGCCACCCTTATGTGTGAAGCGGCCGCTCGTCGGTCCCACGCCTGTGCGTACGAAAACTAGCTTCGTCGCCGGAGGTGATCGAACCATGACGGCCTGTGCCTCCCCCGAGCTCTCGGCTTCGTTCGAGCAGGGGGGACTCTCATCGTCCGCGCCGGAGGCGGCGGAGACAGTGAACGCGGCGGATACGGCGGACGCAGTGGATACGGCGGACGCGGCGGACGCGGCGGGGAACGTGGAGATCGTCGGCAGCGCGAGCGGGAACGAGAGCGGGAACGAGAGCGGGAGCGAGTGGGCCGTCCGGCCCGCCTGTGTGATCACCGCCGAGGGGACGTACGCGGCGCGTCTCGCCTTCGACGGCGGGTCCTGGTACCCGGAGCGGTGGACGCTGGACGGTCCCGAGCCGTACGCCGTGCCGCTGCCCGGCAACCAGCCCGAGGAGCCCGGCACCGAGGTGGCGCCGATGAACGACGGGCGGGTGCTGATCCACCGGCTGACCGGCGCCCGGCACACGTTTTCGCTGCTGTATCCGACCGGCCCCGGCACCGGTGAGCTGCCGCTCGGCGCGGTGGAGTGCCCGGACGAGGGCACCGGGCTGCGGCTGCTGCCGCCCGCGCCCGGCGGTGAGCTCGCCTACGCGCTGGCCGTCGGCCGGAGCTCGACGGCGGTCTGGCTGGTCGCGGGCGGCGCCTTCGGACCCGAGCACCTCGCCGAGATCCCGGGCCGCTGCTCGGGCGGGGTGTGGCTGGACCGCACGGGGCGGCTGCTCGCCCTGGACCGGTCGACCGGCGGACCCACGAAGACGGTGGTCGTCGACCTGGAGCGCGGCGGCGAGGTGTCGCCGCTGCTGCAGATCGCGGAGGCCAGCAACGACCGGCTGCTCCTCGCGGACGCCGACAGCGGGCTGCTGCTGATCCACTCGGACGCGCCGTCACCGGGCCGCGACCGGCTGGGCTGGGGAGTGCTGGGGAGCACCCTGCCGGTGCGCTTCCCGGAGTGCCTGCGCATGGGCGACTGCGCGGTGACACCGTTCGCGATCCAGCCGGGGCAGGTGCTGACCCCGGAGAGCTGCGGGGTGGCGCTGCGCATCGACGGGGCGGCCGGGAGCTGGGTGGGCCTGTGGCGGCCCGCCGAACGGCGGGTGCACCATCTCCGGGCGCCGGATGGGTGGTTGGCGGGGGCCGGGCTGTGGACCAGGGACGGGGTGCTTCAACTGCCGTACGCGACGGGGGCGATGCCGTACGGCGTGACGCGGGTGGAGGCGCCCACGGGGGCGGGGGAGGCGGGACCGGGGGATCCGGGTCCGGACGGTACGGCGGTGACGGCGAAGGAAGCGTCGTCGCGGTCGGCGGATCCGGGTCCCTCGGGGCGCGTCGTGGCACGGCCGGTGCCGTTGCAGCAGGCGCCGCTCACGGGCCGGGTGGTGGCTCGCGTGAGGCCGCTGCCCCCTCAAGAGGTGAAGCCGGTCGTTCCTGACGGCGCGAAACCGGTGAGGAACGACGGTACAAAGCCGGTGAGGAACGACGGCGCGAAGCCTGTCAGGAATGACAGCGCGATGCCCGTCAGAAATGACGGTGCAAGGGTGGTTGCCCCTGACGGCGCGGGGGTGGTTGTCCCTGATGGCGCGGTACGGGTGGCCCCTGATGAGAGGCCTATGGTCGCCGGTTAGACTCACCCGGTTGTACAGAAGGATCTTGTATTTACGGGGTGAATTTTCCGATGAGCGACACGATCACAATGGAACCGCCGGCTGCCGACGCCCACAAGGCCACGGCTCTGGACCTGACCCACGGCAAGCACCGGGGTCCGGTCTCCGCCCAGGACGACGAGGCGACCCCTCGCGGGCGTCACCGCAAGCCGTCCGAGCAGACCGCGAACTGACGTTCCGACAGCACCGGCCCCGCCCGTCGACCGACGGACGGGGCCGTTCTGTGTGACGGGCGGCGGCTCAGCGACCCGAAGAGTCCAGGTCCTGGCCTCGCTTGAGCCCCAGCACCTCCGCGGCCGCGAAGGTCTCGCCACTGGGGCGTCGCGCGTAGTGCGGGGTGAGCAGCGCGTCCAGTTCGTCGTACGTGAAGGCGTCCTGCTTGGTGTCGAACTTGGCGGCCACCCGCGGGCGTTCGACGATCGCGACCATGCCGCCGTGCACCACGAGAAGCTGCCCGTTGATGTGCGCGGCCGCCGGTGAGGCCAAGTAGCCGACGAGCGGGGCGACATGCTCGGGGGCGAGAGGGTCGAGACCCTCGTCCGGGGCGGAGAGGCCCGCGAAGACGTCCTCGGTCATCCGGGTGCGGGCACGTGGGCAGATGGCGTTGGCCGTCACGCCGTACTTCGCGAGGGCGAGCGCCGTGGACGTGGTCAGGCCGACGATTCCGCCTTTGGCCGCCGCGTAGTTGGGCTGTCCGGCCGATCCCGCGAGGTACGCCTCGGAAGAGGTGTTCACGATCCGCCCGTACACCGGCCCGTCCGCCGTCTTGGACCGCGCCCGCCAGTGCACGGACGCGAAGTGGGTGGTGTTGAAGTGGCCTTTGAGATGGACCCGGATGACGGAGTCCCACTCGTCCTCGGTCATCGAGAAGACCATCCGGTCCCGCAGGATGCCCGCGTTGTTGACCAGGATGTCCAGCTTGCCGAACTCGGCGACCGCCGACTCGACGAGGGCGCGGGCCTGTTCGTGGTCGGAGACGTCCCCGGTGTGGGCGACCGCGCTGCCGCCCGCCGCGCGGATCTCGGCGGCGACCTGCTCGGCGGGAGCGGCGGACGCCTCACCGGAACCGTCCCGGCCGGGCTGTCCGTAGTCGTTGACGACGACGGCCGCGCCGAGGCGGCCGAGTTCCAGCGCCTCGGTCCGGCCGAGCCCGCGGCCGGCCCCGGTGACGATCGCGGACAGCCCCTCAAGTGGCAGTGACATCAAAGTCCCTTCGGCGGCGGCAGGGTGTCAGATCTCGATGCACGTACGCAGCGCGACACCCGTCCGCATCTGGTCCAGCGCCTCGTTGATCTCGGCCAGCGGCACCCGGTGGGTGATCAGGCTCTCCAGGTCGATACGGCCGGCCCGCCACAGCGCGATGGTCCGCTCGTACGACCGCAGGACGTCGCCGCCGCCGTACATCGAGGGCAGGATCCGCTTCTCGTCGAAGAACAGCTCGAACATGTTGAGCTGGAGGAAGTCGTCCATGGCGCCCGCGCCGACGACGACGAGGGTGCCGCCGCGCCGGGTGTTCTCGTACGCCGTCCGTGCCGTGGCCGACCTGCCGACGACCTCGAAGACGTAGTCGAAGCCCTCGCCCGCGGTCACCGACTGCTTGGCGTCGGGGAGTTCGTCCGGCGAGACGGCCTTCGTGGCGCCGAACCGGAGCGCGGCCTCGCGGCGCGAGGCGACCGGGTCGACGGCGACGATCTCGGCGGCGCCCTTGAGCCGGGCGCCCTGGATGGCGGAGATGCCGACGCCGCCGCAGCCGATGACGGCGACCGACGAACCGGCCTCCACGTCTGCGGTGTTGAGCGCGGCGCCGAGGCCGGTGGTGACGCCGCAGCCGATGAGGGCGGCGATGTCGAAGGGCACGTCGTCGGGGATCGGCACGGCGCAGCCCGCGTCGACGACGACCTCCTCGGTGAAGGTGCCGGTGCCCGCGAAGCCGAAGACGTCACCGCCGGGACGCCTGAAGTTGGGCGTGCCCGCGTTCATGAACCCGGCCAGGCACAGTTCGGTCTGGCCGCGCTTGCAGGCGGGACAGACACCGCAGGCGGGCAGCCAGCAGACGACGACGCGGTCGCCGGGCTTCAAGTGGCTCACTCCGTCGCCGACTTCGAGGATCTCGCCCGCTCCCTCGTGGCCGGGCACGAACGGCGCGGGCTGCGGCAGGACACCGCTCATCGCGGACAGGTCCGAGTGGCACAGCCCGGTGGCTCGCACCCGGATCCTCACCCGGCCCGGGCCGAAGCCCACCGCCTCGACGTCGTCGAGTACTTCGAGCTTGTCCTGCCCGATCTCGTGCTGTACGGCTGCGCGCATGGTGCGGCTCCCCTCAGGAACGGTCTTGGCTCATGAGTGTTCGACGATGGTGTCGGCCAGCACCGGCGCGTCGTCCCGCTCCACCGCGCTCACCGCCACCTGGACCCCGCCCTCCCGCCGCCACATCCGGATGCGCAGGGTCTCGCCCGGGAAGACGACCCCGGCAAAGCGCGTCGTGTACGAGCGGACGCGCGCCACGTCGCCGCCGAGGACCGTGTCGACGACCGCCTTGAGGGTCATCCCGTAGGTGCACAGGCCGTGCAGGATCGGCCGGTCGAACCCGGCGAGCTTGGCGAACTCGGGGTCGGCGTGCAGGGGGTTCCAGTCACCGGAGAGCCGGTACAGCAAGGCCTGGTCCTCGCGGATCGGACGCTCGACCGTCCTGTCCGGCGGGCCCGTCGGGTCCTCCAGCCGGGTGGAGGGGCCGCGGTCGCCGCCCCAGCCGCCCTCTCCCCGTACGAAGATCTGGGCGTCGTTCGTCCACAACGGGCCGTCGGCGTCGGCGACTTCGGTGCGCATGACCAGGATCGCCGCCTTGCCCTTGTCGTAGACGGCGGCGATCCGTGCGGTGGCGCTCGCCGTGCCCTCGACGGGGATGGGGCGGTGCACCTCGATGCTCTGCCCGCCGTGCAGGACGCGGGCGAGGTCGACGTCGACCCCGGGCATGGACAGGCCGCCGATCACGCCCGGCGAGCCGGCGCCCGCGACGGTGGCGAAGCTGGGCAGCACATGCAGCCGGGACTCAAGGGTGTAGCGCAGCTCGTCGGGGTCGGTCGCGGGGGTGCCGGCGCCCAGGCCCAGATGGTAGAGCTGGACGTCCTTGCTGCCCCAGGTGATCTCGCCGGTCCTGGGGGCTGCGGCGACGGCCTTGGCGGCGTCAATGGGCATGGGGCTCCTGATCGGTAGCACGAAACCGGTTGCACAAAAGACCTCGGTGCGGCCGTCCGCACCGTCGGCCGCACCGAGGTCGACACGGGGCCGTGGAACCCGCCCGTTCTAGAACGCGTTCCAGTCCGGCGACCCCCTGTATAGCCGAGCGCCTCCTACTTGTGAAGACCTGACACTACGTCAGCTCAGGGTCGTCGGGCAGTCGTTCTCCCCCTAGCGCTTGGCGCCCGTGACATTTGTCCCGGCCGACTCCGTACAAGCGCATCTGCCGCGGCCCCTCCCGCCGTTCGTACCGTCGTAGCCATGACACAGGCAACGGGGACGACGGGGAAAACGCGGGCGACGCGGCCGACGAGCGCGATGGGGATATCGGGGGCTGCGGAGACTACGGGGGCTGTGGGGGCCAGTGGGATGCCGTCGGCCGTGTGCTTCCGGGGGGCGGCGAAGGCCTTCGGCGCGGTGCGTGCCGTGGATGGTGTGGATCTGGACATCGCGGCCGGCGAGACGGTCGCTCTGCTCGGGCGCAACGGGGCGGGCAAGTCGACCGCGATCTCCTTGCTGCTCGGCCTGAACGAGCCCGACGAGGGCTCGGTCTCGCTCTTCGGCGGGCGCCCGGAGCAGGCCGTGCGCGCCGGGCGGGTCGGCGCCATGCTGCAGGAGACGCGGCCGGTGCCCCGCGTCACCGTCCGCGAACTGGTCTCCTTCGTGGCCGGCCGCTATCCGGCGCCGCTGCCGGTCGACGAGGCCCTGGCGCTCGCCGGCATCACGGAGCTGGCGGGGCGGCGCGCCGACCGGCTCTCGGGCGGGCAGGCGCAGCGGGTGCGGTTCGCGGTGGCGCTCGCCGGGAACCCCGCGCTGATCGTGCTCGACGAGCCGACGGCCGCGCTGGACGTGGAGGCGCGGCACGCGTTCTGGGAGTCGATGCGGGGGTACGCGCGGCGCGGCCACACCGTGCTGTTCTCCACGCACTACCTGGAGGAGGCCGACGCGCACGCCGACCGGATCCTCGTCATCGACCGGGGCCGGATGGTGGCCGACGGGACCGGTGAGCAGCTCAAGCGGTCCGTCGGCGGCAACCTGGTCTCCTTCGACCTCGCGGGCCGCCCCACGGAGGGGCTGGCCCTGCTGCCCGGGGTGGTCTCCATGGAGGTGCGCGGGGACCGGGCAAGGCTGCGCAGCGACGACTCCGACGCGACGGTGATCGCGCTCGCGGAACTGGGCGCGATCCGTGCCCTGGAAGTGACCCCCGCGTCGCTGGACGACGCCTTCCTGGCCCTCACCTCGACTGCGCTGGAGACGGTGTGATGCTCGACTATCTGCGACTCGAAGTGCGCCGGACGCTGCGCGACACCGGCTTTGTGATCGGCGGCATCGCGATGCCGGTCATGATGTATCTGCTCTTCACCAACCTCGGTGAGAACGAGAGCAGTTGGAAGACGGCCTCCATGGTCGGCATGGCCGCGTACGGCGCGGTCGGCTCGGCCCTGAACACCGGGGGCGGCGTCGCCGAGGACAAGGGGATCGGCTGGCTGCGGCAGCTGCGGGTCACCCCGATGACCCCGCGCGAGGTGGTACTCGGCCGGGCGCTGACCGGCTCGGTGACCGTGCTGCCCGCGATCGCCGCGGTGCTGGTGGCGGGCAGCCTGGTCAACGGCGTACGCCTGGACGCCTGGCAGTGGGCGGCGATCACGGCGCTGCTGTGGCTCGGTTCGATCCCCTTCACCCTGCTCGGTCTCGGCAACGGCTACCGGCTGACCCCGCAGACGACGGGCGTCGCGAACATGGTGTGCAACCTGGGGCTCGCGGTCGTCGGCGGCCTCTGGTTCCCGCTCGCCCTGTTCCCCTCCTGGCTGCGCTCGCTGGCCGTCTACACGCCCGCGAACCGCTTCGCCCAGCTCGGCACCTCGGTCGCCGACGGGCACGCCCCGGCGCTCGGGGCGGTCGTGGTGCTCACCGCCTGGCTGCTGGCCTTCGGCTCGTACGCTGTGGTCTCGTACCGCAGGGCCACGCGGACCGTCTGAACGGGAACGGGGAACAGCGACATGTCCTGGTTGCGAAAGGCATCCTGCAGGATCAACGCCTGGCGGGATGCACGGGCGGCGTGGAAGGCCGAGTGGGAGCCGCAGCGGGCCGCGCTCCGGGCCGCGCGGCGATCCGGGGAACACTCAGGCGGCCGTTTCGGTCGCCGGTCCGGTGAGACGAAGCCCGAGGAGATCGGCCCGCCGCCCAACGGCTTCGCCCTGCTGCCCTGGCTCCTGATGGGCATGGGCGCCTTCTCCAACCTCTTCCAGGACAAGACGGCGAACCCCTGGATCGGCGGCCTGGGCCTGCTCACCTTCAACTCCCTCTACATCTATGTGGTCTTCCGCGCCTTCGTGAAGAAGACCCGCCAGGCGACCTCCACCCGGGTGGCGCTCGTCCTGCTGGGCGCGGTGACATGCGCCCTCGCCATCGGCTACGGCGGCAGCTGGCTGCTGTTCTTCCCGCTGCTGGGCCTCGCGACGGGGGCGACCGTCCGGGGGCCGTGGCTGGGCAGGACCGGTCTGGCCCTGACCGTGCTCGCCGGGTCCGTCTCCGCCGTCCGCGAGGGCTGGGACGCGATCAACATCGCGTACGGCACCTTCCTCTCGACGATGGTGACGGCGGCGATCCTGTCCTTGTCGGAGGCCGTACGGGAACTGCGCGCCGCCCGCGAGGAGTTGGCCCGGCGCGCCGTCGAGAAGGAGCGCCTGCGCTTCTCCCGCGACCTGCACGACCTGCTCGGCCACACCCTCTCGGTGATCGTGGTCAAGTCGGAGGCCGCCCGCCGGCTGGCCCCCCGCGACCTGGAGGCGGCCCTCCTCCAGGTCAGCGACATCGAGTCGGTCGGCCGCCAGGCGCTCACGGAGATCCGCGAGGCGGTCACCGGCTACCGCGAGGGCAGCCTCGCCACGGAACTCGACCGCGCCCGCTCGGCGCTCTCCGCGGCGGGAGTCGACCCCGTCGTACGCCAGTCGGGCCCGCCCCTCGGCCCCCAGACCGAGGCCCTGCTGGGCTGGGTGGTCCGCGAGGCGGTCACCAACGTCCTGCGGCACAGCGCCGCGACCCGCTGCGAGATCACCGTCGGCGGCACACCCGGCCACGTCCGGCTGACCGTCACCGACAACGGCACGGGCGCCCCCACCCTGCCCACCGCCGAGGGCATCGGCGGCACGGGCCTCAAGGGGCTCACGGAACGCCTCGCGGCAGCCGGCGGTTCCCTGGACTCGGGCCCGGGCCCCCGAACCGGATTCCGGGTGACGGCGGAACTCCCGGTGGAGGCGGCCGACGCTTCGACACACACGGCAGAAGCCCGAGTGACCCCGAAGGCCCCTGCCCTTGGCCCGTGAACGACCCCGCGGCCCCCTACCCTTGGCCCGTGAACGAGATGCCCCGGGATCACCGTCCCGCCAAGTCCATCAGAGTGCTGCTCGCCGAGGACCAGGGGATGATGCGGGGCGCTCTCGCGCTGCTCCTCGGGATGGAGCCGGACATCGAGGTCGTGGCGCAGGTGGGGACCGGGGACGCGATCGTGGACACGGCGGTCGTGCACCGGCCGGACGTGGCGCTTCTTGACATCGAACTGCCGGGGATGAGCGGGCTGGACGCGGCAGCCGAGCTGCGCGAGCAGGCGCCGGACTGCCGGGTGCTGATCCTCACCACCTTCGGGCGGCCCGGGTATCTGCGCCGGGCCATGGAGGCGGGGGCCGCGGGGTTCCTCGTCAAGGACGGACCCGTGGAGGAGCTCGCCGAGGCGATCCGACGGGTGCTGACCGGCGAGACGGTCATCGATCCGGCGCTCGCCGCGGCCGCGCTGAGCGCCGGCCCCAATCCGCTCACCGCCCGCGAGTGCGACGTACTGAAGGCCTCCGTGGACGGGGCCACCGTCGCCGACATCGCGGACAAGCTCCACCTCTCCGAGTCGACGGTCCGCAACTACCTCTCCTCCGCCATCGGCAAGACGGGCACCCGCAACCGCATGGAGGCCATGCGGGAGGCCCGGCAGCAGGGCTGGCTCTGACGCCGGCCGGCCCCCACCCCCGTAGGGAACCGGCCGCCGCTCCTGCCGTCCACCGAGCCCGCCGCTACTTGGTCACCTCCGCCTTCTCGTACGTCTTGCCCTCCGGCGCGAGGCAGACGAACCAGTTGGACGGGGAGCCGCCGGCCGGACGGATGTAGGGCTGGAAGTCGCGGGTGAAGCCGCGGTTCCTGGGCGCCAGGGTGGCGGTCTGGCTCGTGCCGTCCTTCCAGGTGCAGGTGACCTGCTGGGCGGTCCTGGCGACGCGGCCGATCACGAGACGCTGGTCGGAGTCGTCCGTAGCGGTCTTGTTGGACTGCAGGGGAAGAGCGACGGACTGGAGGTCCGTGCCCGAGTCGGTGTCGCCCTTCGTGAACTCCCCCCACGTCTTCGTCCACTGCTCGTCGCCCAGGATCAGGTGGACGAAGAACAGGTGCCTGCCGATGAGGTCGGAGGCGGTCTTCGCCCCGGACTCCCCCCTGTTCCCGAACTCGCCCAGTGCCTCCAGCTGGCCCTGCGCCTCCACGTCGTTCCTGGCCGTCCCCCATACGTCGATGGTGACCCGCCACTCCTTGCCGTGGTCGGTCCCGTACGCCAGCGTCGTGCGCTGCGGTGCGTACACGTGGCGCTGCTCGGCGGTCGGGGGCCGGTTGGCCGTCGTTGCCACCCGGTCGCCGTCGCCGCCGAATCCACCGGCCAGCGCGAGCGTTCCCGTCGAACCGGCGATCACCACGGCGACGGCTGTCGCGACCAGGTAGCGGCGGGCCCTGCGGCGACGCCCGCCGCGGACCACCTGCTGATAGGGGGCTATACCGATCTCGACCTCGTCCGCCGCGTCGGCCAGCAGAAGGGCGATGTCCCTGTGCGTCATCTCGTGGCTCGTCTCTCGGTCCTCGCTCATCACGTGCGCCCTCCGTTCGTCACCATGTCGGCCAGCCCCGGTATGGCACGGAGTTTCGCGATCCCCTTGGCCGCGTTGCTCTTCACCGAGCCCACCGAGCAGCCCATCGCCTCCGCCGTCTGTGTCTCGCTCAGGTCCTCCCAGTACCGCAGCACCACCGCTTCGCGCTGCCTCGGCGGCAGCTGGGCGAGCGCCTTCAGCAGGGCGCTGCGGTCGTCGGCCTGGGCGATGCGGTCACCGGTGTCGGGCAGCTCGTGCGTCAGGCCCGAGTCGTCCTTCGGTGCCAGGAACTCCTTGAGGCGCCTGCGGTGTCTGCGGGCGTGCCCGTTGATCATCACGCGCCGTACGTACGCCTCCGGGTCGTCGGCCGAGGCGACCCTGCGCCACGCCACGAAGACCTGTTCGAGCGTGGACTGGACCAGGTCCTCGGCGGCGTGCTGCTCCCCCGTGAGGAGAAACGCCGTACGCATCAGCCGCGGCCAGCGGCCGATGACAAAGCTCTGGAACTCGTCGTCCAAAGCCACCTTTCGATCCCCCATGGGCACCTCCTAGATGTCTAAAGGAGTCCATGGGCCGCGGATTTCGTTGCCTCTCCCCGCGAGCATTTTCACGCCTGGCGCGCGGGCACCCCTCGTGGCAGCCACAGCAGCATCAGCACCGCCCCGCCCAGCAGGACGCCGCCGCCCGTGCGGAACGCCAGCGCGTAGCCCTCGGTCAGTGCCTCGGCCGACGTACCGCCCGCCGTACGGGCCGCCGCGATCGTCGACATGACCGCGAGGCCGAGCGAGCCGCCCATCGTGCGGGAGGTGTTGACCAGGCCCGACACCAGCCCGGCGTCCCCGGCCCGGGCGCCCGCGGTGGCGAGCGAGGCGAGGGGTGTCGCGCCCAGGCCCGCGCCCGTCATCATCAGGATGCCCGGAAGCATGATCGTGGTGACGTAGGCGCCGTGCGCGGTCATCGTCGACTGCCAGCCGAACCCGGTGGCGGCCACCAGCGTGCCGATGACCGCGACGTTGCGTGCGCCGATCACCGGCATGAGCCGGGGCGCGAGCTTGGAGCCGAGGACCACGGCGAGGGAGCTGGGCGCGAGGGCGAGACCGGCGCCGAGCGGGGAGTAGCCGAGCACGTTCTGCGCGTACAGGGTCATGAAGAACCACATGCAGAACATCGCGGAGCCGCACAGGAACATCGCCGCGTTCGCCGACGACACCGCGCGCAGCCGGAACAGGTTCAGCGGCATCAGGGGCGCCCTGGTCCGCGCCTCGACGGTCAGGAACAGCCCGATGAGGCCGAGTCCGGCGACCAGCGGCACGAGGGTCGCGGCCGCCGCCCACCCCTTGGCCTCGGTCTGCGCAATGCCGTACGCGAGGGTCGCGAGCCCTGCCGTCACCAGCAGCGCGCCCGGCAGGTCGAGCCGCCGCCCGTCGCCGGCCCGGCTCTCCATCAGCCACCGGGCCGCCCCGGCCAGCACCACGGCGCCCACCGGCACGTTGATGAGCAGGACCCACCGCCACGACAGTCCGTCGACGAGCAGTCCGCCGACGAGGCCGCCCGCCGCACCGCCCCCGGCGCCGACCGCGGTCCAGGTCGCGATGGCCCGCGCGCGTGCGGCACCTTCCGGTACGGCCGAGGTGACGATCGTCAGCGTCGAGGGAGCGAGCACCGCCGCGCCCAGCCCCTGCACACACCGGGCGACCAGCAGCTGCCAGCCGTCCTGGGCCAGTCCCCCGCCGAGCGAGGCCAGCGTGAACAGGGCGAGCCCGACGAGGAACATCCGCTTGCGCCCGTACAGGTCACCGGCGCGTCCGCCGAGCAGCATGAACCCGGCGAAGGCGATCGCGTACGCGTTGACGACCCACTGCAGGCCCGGCGCGCTCAGGCCCAGGTCGGCACGCATCGACGGCAACGCCACGTTGACGACGGACACGTCGAGGACGACGAGGAACTGCCCCGCGCAGGCGAGCGCGACCACCACCCAGGCCGGTGGCGCGGTGCGCGGGGGTATTCGGGTGTCTTCGGCGGCTCGGAGCATGGGCGTCATGCTCTCAACCCTCCGACACTCCTGGCATCAGGATTTCGCCGCAATCACGGCTCGGTCGCCGGTCCTAGGTCGCGGCGGGCACGCGACCTAGGAGCCTGCGGCCGCCGCGATGTCCAGTGCCGCGATGTACCCGAACGTCATCGCGGGGCCGATCGTCGAGCCCGCGCCGGCGTAGCTGTGGCCCATGACGGCGGCGCTGGCGTTGCCGGCGGCGTACAGGCCGGGGATCACCGAGCCGTCCGCCCGCAGTACGCGGGCGCGGGCGTCCGTGCGCAGGCCGCCCTTGGTGCCGAGGTCGCCGGGCACGATCCTGAACGCGTAGTACGGGGCCAGCCACAGAGGCGCCAGACAGGAGTTGGGGAGGATCGCGGGGTCGGTGTAGTAGTGGTCGTACGCGCTGTCGCCGCGGTGGAAGTCGGTGTCCTTGCCGTTGAGGGCAAGGGAGTTGAAGCGGTTGACGGTGGCACGCAGGGCGGCGGCGGGGACACCGATCTGCCCGGCCAGCGCGTCGAGGGTCCAGGCCTTGTGGGCGGCGCCGGAGTCGTACCAGGTGTCGGGGAACGTGAAGGTCGGGGCGACGTCCTTGAAGAGGTAGCGGTTGCGGTAGTTCTGGTCGACGATCAGCCAGGCCGGGATGTCGGGGGCGGCGGCGTTCTTCTCGTACATGATGTGGACGACGTCGCTGTAGGGGGCGGCCTCGTTGACGAAGCGGGCTCCCGCCGCGTTGATCAACAGGCCGCCGGGCAGGGTCCGTTCGGCCAGGCAGAAGTACGGGTCCCCGGGCAGCGGGATCGCCGGGCCCCACCAGGCGTCGTCCATCAACGCCAGTGCGCCGCCCGCCCGTTCGCCGGCCCGGATGCCGTCGCCGGTGTTCTCCTTGGCACCCACCGTCCATTCCGTGCCGATGGGCTGGCGCTGGTACTGCGCGCGCATGGCCGCGTTGTGCTCGAAGCCGCCGGAGCCCACGACGACGCCGTGCCGGGCCCTGAGCAGACCCGCGGCGCCGTTCCTGGTCACCACCGCGCCGGTGACGGCACCGTTCTCCGAATACAGGTCCGTGAGCGGGGTGTTCAGCCACACGGGCACCTGGGCGGCGAGCAGCCCGGCGCGCAGTCCGGCCGCCAGCGACTGGCCCATGGTGAGGGGCTTCTGGCCCAGCAGCGCGGCCTTGGTGCCGCGCGCCAGGCACTCGGTGGCGACGGCGAGGCCCTTCGCGCTGACGGCGGACAGGGCGAGCCACTTGTAGTCGGCGCTGAAGACGACCATGCCGGAGGGGACGGCCAGGTACGGCGGGTTGAGATGGGCGAGTTCGGCGCCGAGGACGTTCCCGTCGAGCTGGTCGGGTTCGATGGAGCGGCCGTTCGGCAGACCGCCGGGCAGCTCGGGGTAGTAGTCGCTGTACCCCTCCATCCAGCGGAATCGCAGCGGGCTGTTGGCCAGGACGAACGAGATCATGGCGGGCCCGTGCCCGAGGAAGGCCTGCTGCCGGTCGGTGGAGACGTCCGCTCCGACCACGGCCGCGAGATAGGCGGCCGCCTTGGCCGGTGTGTCGGGGACTCCGGCGGCCAGGATCACCGGGTTGTTCGGGATCCAGACGCCCGCGCCCGAACGGGCCGCGGAGCCTCCGAAGGTGGCCGCCTTCTCCACGACGACGCAGCTCAGCCCGTGTTTCGCCGCCGTGAGCGCGGCGGTCATCCCCGCTGCGCCGGAACCGATCACCACGACGTCGTAGGTGCCGAGGACCGGAAGGTCGGCCGCGTCGGCGGTCCCCGCGGCCGCCGGGAGTGCGGCGGCGAGCGCGAGACCGGCTCCGGTCGCGGTGCCGAGGACACGGCGCCGCGAGGGTCCGCTCGCCGGGGAGGCTTCGTTACGTCTGACGGGGTCCGCGTACGTGGCCATGGCAGGTCGCTCCAGCGTGGCGAGGGAATGGGAGGCCGTGCTGTACCCCCGGGAGGCGCAGGAGAGCTTCTGCATCCCGGTTCTGATGCGGAGTCAGGAATGTGACGCGGTGGTCTTGTGAAGTCAAGGGGCAGACCTCTCCCTCGTACGCACAAGGCCGCGCACCGCCCTCAGGGCCCTCGCACACCCACGGCCGTACCACCCGTTCCAGCCCGAACGCCCAGGATCACGCCCCCGCGTCAGCCGCTCGCCGCGCGCAGCAGCGTGACCACCGCCGCCCCGCCCAGCCCGATGTTGTGCGCGAGCCCCACGCGTGCTCCCGCCACCTGCCGGACTCCGGCCTCGCCCCGCAACTGCCAGGTCAGCTCGGCCACTTGGGCGATGCCGGTCGCTCCGAGCGGGTGCCCCTTGGAGATCAGGCCGCCGGACGGGTTCACCACCCACTTGCCGCCGTACGTGGTGGCTCCGGACTCGACGAGTTTGCCGGACTCACCTTCCCCGCACATGCCGAGCGCCTCGTACGTCAACAACTCGTTGACGGAGAAGCAGTCGTGGAGCTCGATGACGTCCACGTCCTCGATGCCGAGCCCGGACCGCTCGTAGACGCGGCGCGCCGCCTCCCGGGACATCGGCTGCCCCACGACGTCGATGCAGGACCCCGACGCGAACGACTCCTCCGTGTCCGTGGTCATGGCCTGCGCGACGATCTCGACGGCCTTCTCCCCCAACTCGTGGCGCTCGACGAACCGTTCGGACACCACGACGGCCGCGGCCGCTCCGTCCGAGGTCGGCGAGCACTGGAGCTTGGTCAGCGGCCGGTGCACGACGCGGGCGGCGAGGATCTCCTCGACGGACCACACGTCCTGGAACTGAGCGTAGGGATTGTGCGCCGAGTGCCGGTGGTTCTTGGCGCCGACGGCGGCCAACTGCCCTTCCGTCGTACCGTATTTCTCCATGTGCTCGCGCGCCGCGTCACCGAAGATCTGCGCTGTGGGCGGGGTCGCCTCGACGCCGTGCCGGGCGGCCATCACACCGTAGTGACGGGCCACCGGGGACGTCTTGAAGTCACCGGTGTCCGCTCCGCCGCCCAGGGAGCCCTTCTTCATCTTCTCGAAGCCCAGGGCCAGTACGCAGTCCGAGATGCCGCCCTCCACGAACTGCCGCGCCAGCATCAGCGCACTCGACCCGGTCGCGCAGTTGTTGTTGACGTTGTAGACGGGCACGCCGGTCAGGCCCAGCTCGTAGGCGGCGCGCTGTCCGGCGGTCGAGGGCTGGAAGCAGTAGCCGACCGGGACCTGCTCGACGTCGGCGTACGAGATCCCGGCGTCCGCGAGGGCGCCCGTGCCCGCCTCCCTCGCCATGTCCCAGTACTGCCACTCCCGGGTCTCGGGCTTCTCGAACCGCGTCATCCCCACACCGACCACGTACGTCTTCATGGCACTCCCAGTCCGGCGACGGCTCCCCGAGGTCCGCGCCAGACTAGAACACGTTCCATTCCGGCGACAGGGGTCTGACGGGAGATCAGATCCCCATGAGAAGGTCAAGAATTCGTTAGGGACTCAAAGCAACGGAATAGTTGCCCCGGCGCACGAGGTTCACCCTGCACATACTCCGCAAGAACAACGGCCCGGACCACCGCCCGGACCCCTCTCGCCGCCCTGGAGGCCGCACGCAATGAGCCAGACAACGACGGACGTACGCATGCGAAAGCCCGGCGGCGGCGGAATCGTGCCGGTGCTCGCCTTCGCGGGCATCGTTGTCGCGGTCATGCAGACCCTGCTCGTCCCGGTCATCAAGGACCTGCCGGAGCTGCTGAACACCTCACCCAGCAACGCCACCTGGGTCCTGACCTCGACGCTGCTCTCCGGCGCGGTGGCCACGCCGATCATGGGCCGCCTCGGCGACCTCTTCGGCAAGCGGCGCATGCTGCTCACCAGCCTCGCCGTCATGGTGGCGGGCTCACTGGTCAGCGCGTTCACCAGCGCACTGCTGCCGATGATCGCGGGCCGCACCCTCCAGGGCTTCGCGATGGGCGCCATCCCGCTCGGCATCGGCCTGATGCGCGACATGCTGCCCCGCGAGAAGCTCGGCTCGGCGATGGCCCTGATGAGCTCCTCGATCGGCGTCGGCGGCGGACTCGCGCTGCCGCTCGCGGCCCTGGTCGCGCAGCACACCAGCTGGCACGCCCTCTTCTACGGCTCCGCCGGCCTCGGCGTCATCTCCATCACCCTCACCCTCCTCTTCGTACCCGAGTCCCCGATGCGCGCCGAGGGCACCTTCGACGGGCTGGGCGCGCTCGGCCTGTCCGCCGGCCTCGTCCTGCTCCTGCTGCCGATCACCAAGGGCAGCGACTGGGGCTGGAGCTCGGGCACCACGCTCGGCCTGTTCGGCGCGGCGGTCGCCGTCCTGCTCCTGTGGGGCGTGATGGAGCTGCGCGTGAAGGCTCCGCTGGTGGACCTGCGCACCACCGCACGTCCCGCGGTGCTCTTCACCAACCTCGCCTCGATCATGGTCGGCGTCTCCTTCTACGTCGTCTCGCTCGTCCTGCCCCAGCTCCTCCAGCTGCCCTCCGCCACCGGCTACGGCCTCGGCCAGTCGATGGTCGTCGCGGGCCTGTGCGTGGCCCCGCTGGGTCTGACGATGATGTTCACGGCGCCCGTCTACGCCCGGATATCGGCGAAGTACGGCCCCAAGACCACCCTCATCCTCGGCATGCTGATCATCGCGATCGGCTACGGCGCCGGCCTCGGCCTGATGAGCGCCGCCTGGCAGACCATCGTCATCTCGGTGGTCCTGGGCGCGGGCATCGGCCTCGCCTACTCCTCGCTGCCCGCGCTGATCGTCGGCGCGGTCCCCGCGTCGGAGACGGGCGCCGCCAACGGCCTCAACACCCTCATGCGCTCCATCGGTACGTCCGTGTCGAGCGCCGTCATCGGCATGGTGCTCGCCAACACGGCGAACCACGTCGGCGGCGTCGCGATCCCCACCATGCACGGCTTCCGGGTGTCCTTCCTGATCGCGACCGGCGCGGTGGCCCTCGGCCTGCTGTTCGCGATCTTCCTGCCGAAGCAGCGCCAGGCCACCAAGCCGCAGCTGCGCGCCAGCAGCGAGGAGGACGCCGCGCTGGAGCGGGCGCAGGAGATCCTCGGAGGCTTCCGCGGCCGCGTCCTGAACGTCGACGGCGTCCCGGTCGCCCGCGCCAAGGTCACCCTGATCGACCGGCGCGGCCGCCAGGCGGGCGCGACGCTCTCCGCGGAGGACGGCAGCTACGCCCTCGCCGTGCCCGCCCAGGGCGCTTACGTCCTGGCCGCCAAGGCCGCCGGCCACGGACCGCTGGCGTCCTCGGCGTCGCACACCGGCGACGACCGCCCGGTCGACCTGGACCTCGCCCTGCCGAGCGAGACAGTCTCCGCCTGATCCCGCCGATCGCCGCACCCCCGTCGCCCGCGCGGCACGGGGGTGCGGCAGCATGGGGCGCCGACAGGCACGTACGACGGAAAGGCCCCCCATGCCCGCGGCACCCAAGCCCGAGCCCAAGCCCGAGATCCTCGCCGCGTTCGAGGCCGCCAAGGGATTCATGCCCCTGGGCGAGGGGCTCGCGCTGTACGCGGCGGCCGTCGAGGCCGGGCGGCTGGGCCTGCCGCTGCTGGAGGTCGGCACGTACTGCGGGCGCTCCGCGATCCTGCTCGCCGACGCGGCCCGCGAGGCCGGGGTCACCGCGCTCACCGTCGACCACCACCGGGGCAGCGAGGAGCAGCAGCCGGGCTGGGAGTACCACGACCCGGAGACGGTCGACCCGCAGATCGGCCTGATGGACACGCTGCCCACCTTCCGGCGCACCCTGCACAGGGCGGGCCTGGAGGACCATGTGGTCGCGCTGGTCGGCCGCTCCCCGCAGATCGCCGCGTTCTGGGGTTCGCCCCTCGGGGTGGTCTTCATCGACGGCGGCCACACCGACGAGCACGCGAGCGGCGACTACGAGGGCTGGGCGCCCCATGTGGCCGAAGGGGGCCTGCTCCTCATCCACGACGTGTTCCCGGACCCGGTGGACGAGTTCACCGGTCAGGCGCCGTACCGCGTCTATCTCCGCGCCCTGGCGTCCGGCGCGTTCACCGAGGTCTCGGCGACCGACTCGCTGCGCGTCCTGCGGCGAACGGGAGCAGGGATCTGAGGGCCCGGTTAGAGTCGCTGACGTGTCGTACGTAGGCCCTGACTTCGATCCTCCCCAGCCGCGCCGTTCCCGGCGCGGCCCACTGACCGTCGCGCTCGCCGCCCTGGTGCCCACGGCGCTGGTCGGCTGGCTCGTCTACACGGCGGTGGGCGACTCCGGCGACGGAGGCGGTGGCGCGGACAAGGCGGCGCCCGCGCCGACCTCTCACAGCACCTCGGCGCCCACCTCCGTCGCACCCTCCTCGGCTTCCCCCTCGGACGACGGCAAGAAGCCGAGCCCCAGCCCGACGGTCTCCACATCCCGCCCCGCCGCCTCCGGCCCCCTCAAGGGCAAGGTCGTCGTCATCGACCCGGGGCACAACGCGGGCAACTTCCAGCACGCGGCCGACATCAACCGCAAGGTGAACATCGGTACGAACTGGAAGGAGTGCGACACGACGGGCACCTCGACCAACGCGGGTTACACGGAAGCCCAGTTCACGCTCGACGTCGCGCGCCGGCTGCGCACGATCCTCCAGGAGCAGGGCGCCACGGTGAAGTTCACCCAGGACGGCGACCGCCCGTGGGGCCCGTGCGTCGACGAGCGGGCGCGGATCGGCAACAACGCGCACGCGGACGCGGTCGTCTCCATCCACGCGGACGGCTCCGCGGCCGGCAACCGCGGCTTCCACGTGATCCTTCCCGCCTCCGTGCACGCGGGCGCCGCCGACACCCGCCCCATCGTCGCCTCCTCCCGCGATCTCGGCGAGCGCATCGCGGGCAACTTCGTGCGCGACACCGGCAGCGCGCCTTCGAACTACATCGGCGACGGCACCGGACTTGTCGTCCGCAGGGATCTCGGCGGTCTCAATCTGTCAACGGTTCCCAAGGTGTTCATCGAGTGCGGCAACATGCGCGATAGCAAGGACGCGGCGCTGCTGACCAGCGGCGCGTGGCGGCAGAAGGCGGCGCATGGGATCTCTGAGGGAATCGTGAGTTTCCTGCACGGGTAGTGCTTGTTGCACGGATCCCGGCGGACACTCACGTCAGGCGGACGATAGTGTCCTCCCTACGATGAGGGGCCACCCCCGCGCTTTCCCACCACGGCCTGACGGCGCGCTGCACGGCGCGGCCGCCGGCGGCGTGGTGAGAGCGACGCCTCCACCGATGACGAGACGACTGACGAAGGACCTGTGAAGTGAATATCCGCTCGCTCACTCGAGGCGACGGCGTGGTGATCGGAGCAGCGGTGTTGCTCTTCATCGCGTCGTTCCTCGGTCTGGCCCCCGGCTGCACCGGCAGCTACTGCGGCAACTACGAAGCTCCGAACTCCTGGGACACCCTGGGCCTCGGACTCGGCACCTACATGCTCGGTGTGGCCGGCGCCGCACTCATCGTGATCGCCCGGGCCCTTCCCCAGCCGCGCAAGGTGGCGGGCCTCGACCTCGGCACGGTGGGTGTCGCGTTCGCGGTCGCCTCCTGCTGGGCGCTGCTGTGGTGGCTCATCGACGCCGAGGACTCCGGCTCCGGCCTCATCCTCGGCTTCCTCGCCGCCCTGGTGCTCGCCGGTGCCGCGATCGCCACGCCGCTCGTCCCGGCCCTGAAGGCCGCGCTCGTCGGCGCTCCGAAGCCGCAGATCGCCGGGCAGCCCTACGGCGGTCAGCCGCAGGGTGGTTACGGCTACCCGGGCGCCGCCCAGCAGCCGGGCCAGCCCTACGGCAGTCAGCCGCAGGGCCAGCCGTACGGTGCGCAGCCCAGCCAGCCCACCCCGCCCCCGCAGCCGGGCCAGCCGCAGGCGGGGGCCCCGCAGGGGCAGCCCGCCGGGGACTTCTCGCCGTTCTGGTTCGCCGTGCCGGTGGCTCGTCCGCTGTTCGGCGAGGACGGTGCGCCGACCCCGATCGCCGAACTGGCGCCGGGCACCTGGTACCTGGCCGTCGAGCAGCGCGGCGCGACCCTGGTGGCGCAGACGCAGGACGGCCGCCGCGGCGTACTGCAGGACACCTCGGGCATTCAGCGCGGCTGACGCCCGGCCCCGTCCACGACCGGCCCCTCGCCCTTCCGGGCGGGGGGCCGTTGTCGTACAGTCGCATGCCGTAACTGGAGAATCTGACACTCCGTCAGGCGTTGGTCTCTGGAGGCATCATGCGGCTCGGTCTCGCACTCGGATACTGGGGACGCGGCCCTTCCGCGGACCATGTGCCGCTGGCCCAGGAGGCGGAGCGGCTCGGCTACGACTCCGTGTGGACCGCGGAGTCCTGGGGGTCGGACGCCTTCACGCCGCTCACCTGGATCGCCGCGCGGACGTCAAGGATCAAGCTGGGCACGGCGGTTGCCCAGATGGCCGCCCGCTCCCCCACCACGACCGCGATGCACGCGCTCACCCTGGACCACCTGTCCGGCGGACGGATGATGCTCGGCCTCGGGCTGTCGGGGCCGCAGGTCGTCGAGGGGTGGTACGGGCGGCCGTTCCCGAAGTCGCCGCTGACCGCGACCAGGGAGTACGTGGATGTCGTACGCCAAGTCCTCAGGCGCGAGGCGCCCGTTGAGTTGGACGGCCGCTTCCATCCCCTCCCCTACCGGGGCGCCGACGGTACGGGCCTCGGCAAGGCGCTGAAGCCGATCACGCACCCGCTGCGCGCCGAACTGCCGGTCCTGCTCGGCGCGGAGGGCCCGAAGAACATCGCGCAGACGACACGGATCGCGGACGGCTGGCTGCCGCTGTACTGGTCGCCGCTCCGTACGGACGTCTACGCGGCCTCACTCGAAGGGGCCCCGGAAGGCTTCCTCGTCGCCCCCATGGCGCAGGCGCGGGTCTGCGACGACGTCGCCGAAGGGCTGCTGCCCGTCAAGGCGATGCTCGGCTTCTACATCGGCGGGATGGGGCACGCGGCACGCAACTTCCACGCCGACCTGATGGCCCGCATGGGCTTCGAGGACGAAGCGCGCCGCGTCCAGGAACTGTTCCTGGCCGGGCGCCGGGAGGAGGCCGTCCTCGCTGTGCCGGACGCCTTCGCCGACGAGATCTCCCTCGTAGGGCCGCGTGAACGCATCGCGGAGCGGCTGGAGTTGTGGCGCAAGGGCGCGGTGACGGACCTCCTGGTCCTGGCACCGGACCCGCACACCCTGCGGGTGCTGGCCGAGCTGAACTCCCGGTCCTAGCCGCCCGAGAGCTCGGAGGCCGACGGGACCTTGTCCTTGACCTCGGCGCCCGCGCTCTTTCCGGCGTCCTTGACCTTGTTGATGACGTCGTCGAAGGAACTGGCCGCGGAGTCGTCGCCCTTGCGCAGCTTGGACGGCAGGTCCTTGAGGGCGTCGATGCCCGCGGTGAGCGGGGCGACGGCCTTGGAGAGCGTGGGGTCGCCCTTGGCGTTCCTGGACGCGGCCTTGAGGCGGTTGTACGCGAAGGTGCCCGCGAGGCCCGCCTTGATCAGCGCGAACGTACGGCCCTTCGCGCCCTTCTTGAACTTGCCGGCCTTCCAGGGCTTCACGATCCACTGGTAGGTGGCCCCGGCCGCGAGTCCCGCGTTCGCCACGAAGCGGGTCTTGGCGAGCTTCTGCTTCTCCGGCGAGCTGCTGGGGGTGGCGGCGGCCACCACGGCGGCGGTGTCCTTCGCCGTGCCGTTGCCACAGGCCGTGGCGCCGACGAACAGGGTGCAGCTGAGAGTGAGCGCCACGAGCAGGCGCCGTATGTGTACGGGCACGAGGTCCTCCGGGGGTGAACGGTCCTCCCGGGCGACCCGGGAGTCACGGCTCCACCAGCAGCCTCACCCCGTCCTCACGGCTCCGCCACCCGGGTGAGCCCAATCGGGGCAGAACCCTTGTCCCGTACGGGTTTCAAGGGTGTCAGGAGGGCTACCCGCAGACCATGTCCCCTCGATATCGCAACGGTTCCAATCAGGCGGGGACGGTCATCGCGATCGTCGCGGACATCATGGCCGTCATCCTCGGTCTCTGGATCCTGTTCTACCTACTGGACGCGAACCGCGCCAACGACCTGGTGCAGTTCATCCACGACGCGGCAACCTGGCTGGCCGGTTGGTCGCGCGACCTGTTCACGTTCGACGAGGCGTGGGCGCGCGTCGTGGCGGGCTACGGCCTCGCGGCCGTCGTCTACCTCTTCGTCGGCCACGCCATCGCCAACCGGATGCACCGCCACTGAGGGCCGGTGGGCCCGGAGTGCTGTGCTACTCGCAGCAGTCCGGGTTCAGGCCCGTCGGGAGGCGTTCGCCGCTGAAGACCGCGCAGGTGGGCTCGTCGCCGCCGAGAGCGGCGACGGCGAGGAGCAGGGAACCGGCGGTCCAGGTGGTGAGTTCCTCGGGCCAGATCGCCTGGTCCTCGAAGACGAAACCCGTCCAGTACAGGCCGGTCCTCGCATCGCGCAGGTGCTGGATGGACTGGAGGATCTCCAGGGCCCGGTCGGACTCGCCCACCGCCCAGAGGGCGAGGGCGAGTTCGGCGGACTCGCCGCCGGTCACCCACGGGTTGGGGACCACGCAGCGGACCCCGAACCCGGGGACCACGAAGCGGTCCCAGCCCTCCTCTATGCGGGACTTGGCCTCGGCGCCGGTCAACGCGCCCCCGAGCACCGGGTAGTACCAGTCCATCGAGTAGCGGTCCTTGTCGAGGAACCGCTCCGGGTGCCGGCGGATCGCATGGCGCAGCGCGCCGACCGCCAACTCCCAGTCGGGCTGCACCTCTTCACGCTGCTCGGCGATGGCGAGCGCACAGCGCAGCGCGTGGTGGATGGACGAACTGCCGGTCAGCAGCGCGTCGTTCACCGCCGTACCGTCGTCCTCGCGCTTCCAGCCGATCTCGCCGCCCGGCTGCTGCAGCCGCAGCACGAACTCCACGGCCGCGTACACGGCGGGCCACATCCGGTCCAGGAACGTGTCGTCGCCGGTCGCGAGGTAGTGGTGCCAGACGCCGACCGCGATGTACGCGACGAAGTTCGTCTCGCGGCCGCGGTCCGTGACGTCGGCGAAGTCGCCGTCCGCGTACGCCGCGTACCAGGAACCGTCCTCGTTCTGGTGCCGCGCCAGCCACTCGTAGGCCCGCTCGGCGGCGGCGTGCTCGCCCGCCGCGTCGAGCGCCATCGCGGCCTCGGTGTGGTCCCAGGGGTCGAGGTGGTGTCCGCGGAACCACGGGATGGCGCCGTCCGGGCGCTGCACCGCGAGGATGCCGCGCACCGTGGCGCCGGCCTGCTCCGCGGTGAGGACCCCGGGCAGCACGAGGTGCTCTGTGCGGGGGGTGGTCACGAAGCGTCCGCCGCGAGGTCGGAGGGCAGGTGCGGCTTGGTCGCGTACGCCACGAAGCTCTTGCCGATCAGCGGGTTCAGCGCCTGCTCGGCGACCCTCGTCGCGAGGGGTTTCTTCATGATGTCCCAGACCAGGAGCTTGTGGTACGCCCGCACGGGCAGCGCCTTGTCGTTGTCGACGCCGAACGCGCACTTCAGCCACCAGTACGGGGAGTGCAGCGCGTGGGCGTGATGCGTGCCGTACGGCTTGAGGCCCGCCTCACGGATCTTGCCGAGCAGCTCGTCCGCCTTGTAGATGCGGATGTGGCCGCCCTCGACCTCGTGGTAGGCGTCCGAGAGCGTCCAGCAGACCTTCTCGGGGCCGTAGCGCGGGACGGTGATCGCGATGCGGCCGCCGGGCCGGAGCACCCGGACCATCTCGGCGAGGACGCCCTTGTCGTCGGGGATGTGCTCCATGACCTCGGAGATGATCACGACGTCGAAGGACTCGTCGGGGAAGGGCAGCGCGAGGGCGTCGCCCTCCATGGCCGTGGCGGTGGCCCCGGCCGGCGCCTCGCCCGCCTCCTTCATCGCCGCGAACCACTTGGCGACCTCGCGGATCTCCTCCCCGTTCTGGTCGAGCGCCACGACCTGGGCACCGCGCCGGTAGCACTCGAACGCGTGCCGACCGGCACCGCAGCCGAGGTCCAGGACGCGGTCGCCCGGGGCGAGCGGGAACCGGGAGAAGTCGACGGTCAGCACGTGGCCCTGCTTTCGCGATAGACGCTTGTGGCGGCCGCGGGGCGGCCGGGGTTGTGGACTGCGGAGCTGTCGGGGCCCGCCTCGGAGGGGCTCTCGGGTCCGGAGCGGCCTGCGGGTCCGGAGCGGCCTGCGGGTCCGGAGCGGCTCGGGGGCGCGGGGCGGCTCGGGGGTCCGCCCGCGGCGCGGGCCATCGCTTCGCGGTAGTGGGCCACCGTGCCCTCGGCCGCCTTGGCCCAGGTGAAGCGGGCGAGCACCCGCTTGCGCCCGGCGGTGCCGAGTCGCGCGCGCAGCCCGGGGTCGCCGAGGAGCCGGCTCAGCGCGGCGGCCAGGGCGCCGGCGTCGCCCGGCGGTACGGCGAGGCAGGTCTCCCCGTCGGGGCCCGCGACCTCCGGGATCGCCCCGCCGGTGGTGGCCACGAGCGGCGTGCCGGTGGCCATCGCCTCGGCGGCGGGGAGGGAGAAGCCCTCGTACAGGGACGGCACGCAGGCGACCTCGGCCGAGCGCACCAGGTCGACGAGCTCGGCGTCGGAGATCCCCTTGACGAACTCGACGGCGCCTTCGAGGCCGTAGCGCTCTATGGCCTGGGCGACCGGCCCGTCCTCGGCGCGCTTGCCGACGACGACGAGGTGTGCGCCGGGGTGTTCGGTGCGCACCTTCGCGAGCGCCTCGACGAGGAAGACGAGCCCCTTGAGCGGCACGTCGGCGCTGGAGGTGGTGACGATCCTGCCCGGAATCTGCGGGACGGCCGGATCGGGCGAGAAAAGGTCGGTGTCGGCGCCGATGTGCACGACGTGGATGCGTTCGTCGCGTACGCCGAGATGCTCGACGATCTCCTGGCGGGAGGTGCCGGAGACGGTGAGCACGGAGGGCAGCCGGCGCGCGACGCGCTTCTGCATACGGGTGAAGGAGTACCAGCGCCGTTTGGACCACCGCTGGCCCCAGCCCTGCGCGGCGTCCAGCTCCAACTGCCGGTCCACGGTTATGGGATGGTGAATGGTGGTGACCAGCGGCGCGCCGACGTCGCCCAACAGGCCGTAGCCGAGCGTCTGGTTGTCGTGCACGACGTCGAACTCGCCGCGGCGGGCGCGCAGATGGCGGCGGGCGCGCAGCGAGAAGGTCAGCGGCTCGGGGAAGCCGCCGGTCCACATCGTGCCGACTTCGAGGGCGTCGATCCAGTCCCGGTACTCCTCGCGCTTCGGGGTGCGAAAGGGGTCGGACTGGCGGTACAGGTCGAGGCTGGGCAGTTCGGTGAGGGAGAGCCCGGGCAGGCCTTCGCCCTCGTCGAGGACGGGGTACGGCTGGGAGCCGATGACCTCGACGCGGTGGCCGAGGCGGACGAGTTCGCGTGAGAGGTGCCGTATGTAGACGCCCTGACCGCCGCAGAAGGGGTCGCCTCGGTAAGTGAGGAGCGCGATGTCGAGCGGTCGCTCGCCGTCGGCGGCGGAGTCCTCCCGAGGACCCGCCTCTCTGGCCTCAGCGGTCACTCCGGGCCCCTCTCTCCCTGCGTTTTCCCGCGAGATTACGCCGGGACGGTAATCTAGAACAAGTTTCAGACTTGATCGTCCAAGAGGCTCTGAATCTACCGGCAGGTAGGACCACTGTGAGCGGTGGATCAGGTGATTCACGCCACGGCCGACACCCTGTCATGCTGTCTGATCGCCCGCCTCACCGAGTGCCACGGAACGGGACCCATGCCTGCGGAAGTCAAGGTGGAAGTAAGCGCCGGCCCCAGTGCCGCGCGCCCTGCCTCGCCGCCCCTCACGGAGCGGCAGGAGGCGCGCCGCCGGCGCATCCTGCACGCGAGCGCCCAACTGGCCAGCAGGGGCGGCTTCGACGCGGTGCAGATGCGCGAGGTCGCGGAGTCCTCGCAGGTCGCGCTCGGCACGCTCTACCGCTACTTCCCCTCGAAGGTGCACCTGCTGGTCGCCACCATGCAGGACCAGCTGGAGCACATGCACGGCACCCTGCGCAAGAAGCCGCCGACGGGCGACACGGCGGCGGAGCGCGTCGCCGAGACCCTGATGCGGGCCTTCCGCGCCCTGCAGCGCGAGCCGCACCTCGCCGACGCCATGGTCCGCGCGCTCACGTTCGCGGACCGCAGCGTCAGCCCCGAGGTCGACCAGGTCTCCCGCCAGACGACGGTGATCATCCTGGACGCGATGGGGCTGGCCGACCCCACCCCCGCCCAGCTCTCCGCGGTCCGCGTCATCGAGCACACCTGGCACTCGGCCCTCATCACCTGGCTCTCCGGCCGCGCCTCCATCGCCCAGGTCAAGATCGACATCGAAACGGTCTGCCGGTTGATCGACCTGACGGACCCGTCCGCCGAGGGCACGTCCCGTGGCTGAGGCCCCGGACGCCGAGACCGCCTGGCGGTGGCTCCTGGAGCGCAGACCGGGCACCCGGGGCTACTACGGCGGCGAGGAGCTGTTCGCCATCGCCGCGGCCGCCCACGCCGAGCCGCGCCTGCGCGTCCTGTACCCCTTCCCGAGCCACGGCACGCTGAAGTTGCTGCGCAGCGGCCCTCCGTTCGACGGGACACACCGGGACGACCTGCCGTACGTCATCTGCGACGGACCGCCGTACAAGGTGAGCGCGATCCACCGCGGCCCCCTGGGGGAGGCCGCGACACCTCGCGAAGCGGCGGCGCTGGTGGTGGCCCACCTGCCCCCGGACATGTGATCGCACACGAACGACCCACAAGACGGGTTCCCTTCGCCGGCATGGTCCGTTCTCAAGACTCATCCGGCGGGAACACCGGCTCCCCGCTCCCCAGCAGCGTGATCACGATCGCCTCCACCGGACAGCCCTCCGCCGCCTCCAGGACCTTTTCGTGGGCGTCGGTGTCCGGGGCGACGGGGTGGGACTGCATGCCGGAGTCGAGGCGGAAGGACTCCGGTGCGAGGTGGACGCACTGAGCCGAGCCGATGCAGAGGGAGCGGTCGACGTCCACGTGCCAGCGGTCGCCCATGGCCGCTCAGCCCTCCCAGCCGGCCGGCAGGTGGATCATCTTGTGCTCCAGGAACTCGCCGTAGCCCTCGGGGCCGAACTCCCGGCCCAGGCCCGAGTTCTTGTAGCCGCCGAAGGGGCCGAGCATGTCGAGGCTGAAGGTGTTGACGGAGTACGTGCCGGTGCGGACCTGCCGGGCGACGTCGATGCCGTGCGCGACGTCCGCGGTCCAGACGCTGCCGCTGAGGCCGTAGTCGGAGTCGTTGGCGATCTTCACGGCCTCGGTCTCGTCGCCGTAGGGCAGCAGGCAGATGACCGGGCCGAAGATCTCCTCGCGGGCGATCCGCATGGAGTTGTCGACGTCACCGAAGAGGGTCGGTTCGACGTACCAGCCGCGGTCCAGGCCGGGCGGACGGCCGCCGCCCGTGAGGATCTTGGCGCCCTCCTCCTGGCCGATGCGTATGTAGTCGAGGTTGCGCTGCTGCTGGCGCCTGGCGACCAGCGGGCCGACCTGGGTGGCCGGGTCGAGGGGGTCGCCGACCACGAGCGCACTCGCCGCCGTGGCGAAGGCGTCCGCGAACTCGTCGTAGCGCGAGCGCGGGAGAAGGATGCGGGTCTGGGCGACACACGCCTGGCCGTTGTTCATCCAGGCCGCCGAGACGATCCCGGGGACCGCCGTGGCGAGGTCCGCGTCGGGCAGCACCACGGCCGCCGACTTTCCGCCCAACTCCAGTGTCACGCGCGTGAGGTTGCGGGAGGCGACCTCCATCACGCGCTTGCCGGCCGCGACCGATCCGGTGAAGGAGACCTTGTCGACGTCCGGGTGCCCGACCAGGTACTCGCTGACCTCGCGGTCCGCCGGGAGGATCGACAGCACGCCCTCCGGCAGCCCGGCCTCGCGGGTGATCTCGGCGAGGATGTACGCGTCCAGGGGCGACTCGGGCGAGGGCTTGAGCACCACCGTGCAGCCGGTCAGCAGCGCGGGTGCGAGCTTGGCCGCGGCCACGAACTGCGGGACGTTCCAGGGGACTACGGCCGCGACCACACCCACCGGCTCCCGGCGCACCAGGATCTTCCCGAGGACTCCGTCGCGCGTCTGCTCGTAGGTGTAGTCCCGCGCGACCGTGATCGCCGCGTCCCACACCATCATCGCGCCGAGCGCCTGGGCGAGGACGCTCCAGGAGTACGGCGACCCGTTCTCGGAGGAGATGACGCGGGCGATCTCCTCGTGGCGTACGGCGATCGCGTCCTTGATCCGGGTGACGACCGCGATCCGCTCGTCGAGGGTCATCCGCGGCCAGGGGCCCTCGTCGAACGCCTTGCGGGCGGCGGCTACCGCACGGTCCACGTCGCCCGTCGAGGCGTGCGGCACCCGCCCGATGACCTCCTCGGTGTGCGGCGAGATCACCTCGATGACGTCCTTGCCGAGGGGGTCCGCCAACTCCCCGCCGATGAACAGCTGTCCGTGTTCCACGAGCTCGGTCATGGCGACTGCCTCCCGGGGGCCGTTCTCCGGCCATCTGCGGCCTTCTCTGACGATCCATCAGATACGAAGCTTGATACCAGCTCCGGCCCACGGAGTCCACGGGTGGGACGGGGCCCGGAAGGTCGTCTTGGGCTACTGTCGAAACCTGTTCTAGTTAGAGTGGCCGGAAGGCACGGCCGGACGACGGCGATTGGGGAGCCCATGACTCAGGTGTCCGATCACGGCGGGGACGTACGGTCCCTGCGGGTCCCCATCCCGGACAATCCCCTCGGCTTCACCCTCGTGTACGTCGTCGACACCGACCGGGGTCCGGTACTGATCGACACCGGCTGGGACGACCCGGCGTCCTGGGACGCCCTCGTCGAGGGGCTCACCGCATGCGGGACGTCCGTCGCCGAGATCCACGGGGTCGTCATCACCCACCACCACCCCGACCACCACGGGCTGTCGGCCAAGGTGCGGGACGCCTCCGGCGCGTGGATCGCGATGCACGCCGCCGACATCGCCATCGTGCGGCGCACCCGGGAGAACCGGCCCGAGCGCTGGTTCGCCTACATGGCGGCCAAACTGGCCGCGGCCGGCGCGCCCGAGGAGCACGTGGCGCCGCTGCGCAGCGCCCGGGACCGCCCGCGCGCCCTTCCCGGCTTCTCCCCCGCGCTCCCCGACCGCGAGATCGTCCCCGGCGAACTCCTCGCGCTGCCGGGCCGCCGGCTGCGCGCGATCTGGACTCCCGGCCACACGCCCGGCCACGTCTGCCTCCACCTGGAGGAGGCCCATCCGGCCCGGCTCGCGGGCAACGGGCGCCTGTTCTCCGGCGACCACCTCCTGCCGCGGATCACTCCGCACATCGGCCTCTACGAGGACCCGGACGACACCACGGTCACCGACCCCCTCGGCGACTATCTCGACTCCCTGGAGCGCGTCGGCCGCCTCGGCCCCGCCGAAGTCCTTCCCGCACACCAGCACGCGTTCACGGACGCGCCCGCGCGTGTACGGGAGTTGCTCGCCCACCACGAGGAACGGCTCACCGGGCTGCTGGGCCTGCTCGCCGAGCCGCTCACCGCCTGGCAGCTCGCCGAGCGCATGGAGTGGAACCGGCCCTGGGACCAAATTCCCTACGGATCAAGGAACATCGCGGTGTCCGAGGCCGAGGCCCATGTGCGGCGGCTGGTCAAGCTGGGGCGGGCGGAGGCGGTGACGGGGAGCGATCCGGTGACGTACGTGGCCGTGTGAGGGACTACGGGGCCGTGCGTCCCCGCGGCCCTCGCGTCACCGGCCGCTCGCCGCGTAGTGCAGCCCCTCCTCGTACGGCATCGCGAGGCCCTCGACGTACGCCTTCTCGTAGGCCTCGTCGCCGATCTCCGCACGGACGCGGAGTTCATGGATGCGGCGGCCGGCGATCAGGTCGGGAGAGTTCATCTGGGCGCGTCCGGTGAGTTCCCAGACGCACTGGCCGATGCCGAGGAGGCGGGCCGCTCGGTGGCCGTCACCGGCCGCGACGACCGCGCCGGCGAGGACCTCCAGGGACAACGCCACCCCCACGGTGTTGTGCAGCAGCCCGTGCCCGGCGAGAGCGGTACGGGCGTTGCGCACGGCAGCGCCGACGTCGCCGCGGGCCAGGTCGGCCTGCGCCACGAAGCAGTCGGCGAAGGCACCCGCCCAGCACTCGCCGTGATCCGCGCTGGACTGCCGCACCTCGTCGGCGACGGTGCGCGCCTCGTCGTGGTCACCGCGCAGCAGATACGCGAAGGAGAGCGCGAGACGCACCTGAAGCTGGGCGGCTCCGAGCCCGTCGTCCCGGACCGGCAGCCTGGGTGCCGCGCCGAGCACCTCGATCGCCTCGGACAGCCGCCCGCTCAGGGCGAGTTGACCGCCCGTGATGTACGTGGCGGCCACCACGGCCACCGCGTCGCCCTGCTCCTTCGCCGCGTCCGCGCACCGCACCGCCCAGCCGACCGCGACGTCCAGGTCACCCTGGAGCAGTGCCACCGCGCCCCGCGCCCACAGCGCGCGGGTGCGGTCGGGGCCGGGGGCCGGGTCGGCGGCGAGCGCCAGGTCGAGGCAGTGCTGGGCGTCGCGCAGATAGCCGCAGTGGCGCCACAGGAAGCCGACGTCGGCCGCCATTTCCAGGGTGGTGGGAGCGCCGGGCCGGGTGAGCGCGCAGTCCATGGCGGCGCGGAGGTTGGCGTTCTCGGTGAGCGTGCGCTCGCACCACGCCACCTGGCGTCCGGTGTTCCACTCGGCGCAGCCCTCGCGGGCGAGACGCCGGTAGTAGTCGCGATGGCGCAGCCGCACGGCGTGTTCCTCGCCGAGCGCGCGCAGCCAGTCGGCGCCGAACTCCCGTACGGTGTCGAGGAGTCGGAAGCGGCCCGGCTCGGTGCGGTGGCGCAGCACGATCGACTGCTCGACGAGGCGTGCGAGCAGGCCCTCGATCCGCGTCGCCGGCAGCGGGCCCCCCGCGCAGACCTCCTCGGCGGCGTCCGGGCAGAAGCCGCCCGCGAACACCGAGAGCCTGGCCCACAGCAACCGCTCCAGCGGCGCGCACAGTTCGTGGCTCCAGCCGATGGTGGTCCGCAGGGTGCGGTGGCGCGCCGGCCCCGGCTCGTCGTGCGTGTCGAGGTCGTCCGAGGTGAGCAGGTCGAGCGGAGAGGGCAGGCGTTCGCCGAGGCGGGCGTGCAGCTGGGCGAGGGAGAGTTCGCAGAGGCGGGCCGCGGCGAGTTCGAGGGCGAGCGGGATGCCGTCGAGGCGGCGGCAGACGGCCTTCACGGTGTCGCGGTTGCCGTCGTCCAGGACGAAGCCGGGGGCCGCGGCGGCGGCACGGTCGGTGAATAGGGCCACGGCGTCGTCGGCGACCGGCAGCGGGTCGAGGCGCAGCACCCACTCGCCCGGCAGCCCGAGCGGTTCGCGGCTCGTGACGAGGATGCGCAGTCCGGGAAGGATCGGCAGCAGCGTCTCGGCCAGCGCCACGCAGTCCGCCAGGACGTGCTCGCAGGAGTCGAGAATCAGCAACAGCCGTTTGCCCTCGGCCCATTCGGCCAGCACCTCGGCGACCGCTCGCGTCGACTGGTCGGCGAGCCGCAGCGCCTCGACGACGGCCAGGCCGACCAGGCCCGCCGTGTGCAGCGGGGAGAGCTCCACCAGCCAGACGCCGTCGGGGTACGCGTCCCGGACCCGGCCCGCGGCCCGCAGCGCGAGCCGCGTCTTGCCGACCCCGCCGGCCCCGACCAGCCCCACCAACCGGTGGACACCCGAGCCCGGGTCCAACTCCTTGTCCAGCCAGTCGAGTTCGTCCCGTCGCCCGATGAAGCTGCGCGGGTCGGCGGGCAGGTTGCCGGGGTTGCCCGGTCGGCCACCGGTCGTCTTGTCGGACACAGGGACCAGTGTGGTCGGATCGCCCCCACCCGATGCCCAAGTCCCGCAACTCGGACACAAAGGCGGCGCGACCTCGTCATTTCCGGGCACATTTCGATGAGATGCGATCAACACGCTGTTGGTGAAGGTGCGGAGGGAAATAGTCGGCGATCGTCGGGAGATGGCCGAAAGGGATCAGGGGCAGGGGATGACCGCCATGAACAGGGGCGGCAGAAGCGGGAAGGGCGTGGCGGTCGCCAAGCGCAGAAGTGCGGGGACGGGAACGGGTGCGGGGACGAGCACCGGTGCGGGACCGGGCCCGGGCGGCAGCGGGGCGGGTCGCGCGGAGCGTCGTACGGACCCCGCTTCCACCGCCCCGGCGGCCGGACGGCGCGAAGTGCGACTGCTGCTGGCACCCCTGGCCGCCTGTCTGCTGATCGCCGCGCCCGTGGTTCTGCTCGACTCCGTTCCGCCGCTGGTCATGCTGCTGCTCATCGGCCCGCTGCTGGCCTGCGTGCGGCTCGGAGTGCGGCACACGCTTGTGGTCTGCAGCTGGTCCGCGGCGCTCGGCCTGCTGATGGGCTGGGGTGACGGCACGCTGCTGACCGGGACCTTCGTCGTCGACTGGAGCTGGCTGCTGTTCGGCTGCGCGCTCACCGTGTACACGGCCCGGCAGCGCGACCGCCTCACCCGGACGCTGGCACACGTCCGCGAGGTCGCCCGGGTCACCCAGGAGGTGATCCTGCGGCCCGTCTCCCGCACCCTGGAGGGGACCCGGGTGTGCACCCGCTACTACAGCGCGGTGCGGGAGTCGGCGGTCGGCGGCGACCTCTACGACGTCGCGGTGACGCCGTACGGACTGCGGGTGCTCGTCGGCGACGTACGCGGTCATGGTCTGGAGGCCCTGCGCCTGACCGCCGAGACGATCGCCGGGTTCCGCGAACTCGCCTACACGACACCCGACTTGACGACACTCGTCGACCGCCTCGACGCACGACTGGGCCCCGACCTGGGCCCCGAGGACTTCGTCACGGCGCTGCTCGCCGAGTTCGCGCCCGGTGAGGTGCGGCTGGTCAACTGCGGCCACCCGGCACCCCTGCGCGCCGGCCACCGCATCGAGCTGCTCGAACCCTCCTGCTCCACAACGCCGTTGGGACTCTCCCCCGACCCGCGGCAGTACCGCGTACGCCTCCAGCCCGGCGACCGCCTCCTCCTCTACACCGACGGGCTGACCGAGGCCCGAGACCCGACGGGCGCGCCCTTCCCGCTCCTGGGCGAGGCCGCGCTCGCCCTGCGCGAACCGCTCCCCGAGGACGCCCTGCACTCCCTCTACGCCCGACTGGTCGCCCACACCGGCGCCTCCCCCGCCGACGACGTGGCCCTGGTGCTGTGCCAGCCCACGGACCGCAGGGCCGCGGCGCACGCACAGGTTCCGTGACACCGCACCGCTCGAAGCTGGTCGAAGTGAACCTCACCGGCGCCGTACCGATGATTCCGTGTGTCCGCGGAAGTCACCCCTGTGACCGCATCGCCCGAAAGCCGGAAGGTGGACCGATGAGCAGCCTGCACGACCTCCTCACCACATACGTCGACAAGGGCACGGTGCCGGGAGCGGTGGGCCTGGTGGCCCGCGGCGACCGGGTCGAGGTGCGGGCCGTCGGGTCCGTGGACGTCGACGGCACCGCCCCGATGGCCAGGGACACGATCTTCCGCATCGCCTCGATCACCAAACCGGTCACCGCGGCGGCGGTCATGATGCTGGTCGACGAGGGCCGGATCGCGCTGGAGGACCCGGTCGACGCGTGGCTGCCGGAACTGGCGAAGCCGATGGCCGTACGGACGCCGACGAGCCCGGTCGACGACCTGGTCCCGGCCACCCGGCCGATCACCGTGTCCGACCTGCTCTCCTCCCGTACCGGCTGGGGCTTCCCGTCCGACTTCTCGCTCCCGGCGGTCCAGCGGCTCTTCACCGTGCAGAAGGACGGCCGCGAGCCGCAGGCCTACCCGCCGCCGGACGCCTGGCTGACCGACCTGGCCCGCGTCCCGCTGCTCCACCAGCCCGGCGAGGCCTGGCTGTACGGCACCTCGTCCGACCTCCAGGGCATCCTGGTCAGCAGGGTCGCGGACCGTCCGCTCCCGGAGTTCCTGGCCGAGCGGATCTTCGAGCCGCTGGGCATGAACGACACGGATTTCGAGGTACCGGCCGCCAAGCGCCACCGTTTCACCAGCGCCTACCGGCCCGCCCCCGGCGGCGGCCTCGAACTGGCCGACACCCCCGACGGACAGTGGACCGCCGTGCCCGCCTTCCCCTCCGGAGGCGGCGGCCTCGTCTCGACCGCCGACGACTGGCTGGCCTTCGCCCGGCTCCTGCTCGCCGAGGGCACCACGGGCGACCGGCGCCTGCTGTCCGCCGCCGCGGTGCGCCGGATGACCACCGACCACCTCACCCCGGCCCAGCGCGAGATCGGCTCCCTCTTCCTGGAAGGCCAGGGCTGGGGCTACGGCGCCGCCGTCGACATCGAGCCCACCAACCCCTGGAACGTGCCGGGCCGTTACGGCTGGACCGGCGGCACCGGAACGACGGGCCACATCATCCCGTCCACGAACACGGTCACCCTCCTGCTCACCCAGGTGGCCATGGAGAGCCCGACACCCCCGCCCGTGATGCGCGACTTCTGGCGCTGCACGGCAGACCCGCAGGCCTAGGCCCCCTGGACGAGCAAGGTACGGATCAGCTCCTCGGCCGCGCCCAGGGCCTCGACCTCGGCCGGGCTCATGGTGGGGTTGGCCGCCCTCCGCCGCCGCGCCTGGACGAGACCCTCCTCCGTCATCGCGGAGGGGGCCTGCTCGTCGGTGAGCAGCGCCGTCAGGACGGACCGCGCCATCGCCGCCCGGGACTCGAAGCCGGTGAGTCCGCCGACGGCGACCTGGGCCACGATCACGGCGGACATGCCCCAGTCGAGGCCGGGCGGCCCCTCCTCGGCGGTGTTCCAGTCGATGACCTTCGGACCGTCGGAGGTGAGGATCACGTTCTCCGGGTGCAGGTCCAGGTGCAGTACGCGGACCTCGGGGTCCTGGCCGACCCGGGCCGGCACGGCGTGCAGGTCGCGCAGGAGTCGGGCGAGAAGGGAGCCGGCCTCGCGCGGGCCGAGCCGGCCGGCCGCGAAGGCCTCCAGCATCGTCGGCCCGGACAGCCGCTCCATCACCAGGTCCGACCGCGTCGCCGCCCGCACCCGCGGCACGGGATAGCCGTGACCGCGTACATGCTCCATGACCTCGGCCTCGGCGGCCGCGTCCCCGTACTCGCCCCGGTAGCGGCGCAGCACCCACGCCTCGTCGTCCCCGGACGCCAACTCGCCCTCGTACTCGTACACATCGGCCGTACGCCCCGAGCCGAGCAGCCGTCCCGTGCTTCCTGTGCTCCCCGTTCCCATGGCCCGAACCTACCGAGACGCACAGGCGGCCCTCAGCCGGTTGTGTACGGGCCGGTAGAGTGAGCGCGTCGTCATCACGCCCGTACGGGGGGAAGCCGGTGCAATTCCGGCGCTGACCCCGCAACCGTCATCCGCCCGCACCGCGGTCGGTGAGCCGGACTGCCCCGCACGGGACGTGACCGGCTCGCGCCACCGGCAGCCCGCCGGTGGCCGGCACCGTCGAGGCATACGGAGCCGGAGCCGCCCGGGGTGTCCCGTGCTGCCCGGCTCCTCGCATGCCGAAGGGGCCCGCCGACCAGCACAGAGAGGCACCCGCCGATCATGAATGTCCGCCGCACCGCCGCGGTCCTGGCCGCCACCGCCGTGATCGCCGCGGCGTGCGCGCCCGCCGCCCTCGCCGACGACAAGTCCCCGTCGGCGGCGCCCTCGCAGGCGATCCCGTCCGGCCTGTACGGGTCCACCGACCCCAGCTACGACGGTGTCTGGCGGCAGTCGCTGGCCCTGCTCGCCCAGCACACCGTGGGCGAGAAGCCCGCCGCCAAGGCCGTGGACTGGCTGACCGGGCAGCAGTGCGAGAGCGGGGCCTTCGCCGCCTACCGCGCCGACGCGAGCGCCAAGTGCGATGCCAAGACGATGGTCGACACGAACAGCACGGCCGCCGCGGTGCAGGCCCTGGAGGCGCTGGGCGGCCACGACTCCGTGACCGGCGCGGCCGTGAAGTGGCTGAAGTCCGTGCAGAACAAGGACGGCGGCTGGGGCTACACCCCGGGCGGCGCGAGCGACGCGAACTCGACGGCCGTGGTGATCGGCGCGCTGACCGCCGGCGGCACCCACCCGAAGGAGGTCCCGTCGAAGGACGACAAGACGCCCTACGACGCCCTCCTCACCTTCTCCCTCCCCTGTGACGGGGACGGCGGCGGCGCCTTCGCCTACCAGCCCGACAAGAAGGGCGGGCTCGCGGCGAACGCCGACGCGACGGCAGCCGCGGTGACCGGCGCGCTCGGCAAGGGCTTCGCCGGCAACGACGTGAAGCCGGCCGGCGACCCGGCGTGCAAGAGCGGCGACAGCCTCGACGCCGCGCAGGCCGCCGGCAACGGCGCCGCGTACCTCACCGGAGTGCTGGCCAAGGACAAGTACCTCAAGTCCGCCCTGGCAGGCGCCGAGGACCAGCCCGACTACGGCAACACGGCGGACGCGGTGGTCGCACTGTCGACCGCGGGCCACGGGGACAAGGCCGCCGACGCGCTGCGCTGGCTGGAGAAGAACTCCGGCGCCTGGGCGGCCAAGTCCGGCCCGGCCGCGTACGCCCAGCTGATCTTCGCCGCGAAGGCCGGCGGCGTCGACCCGCGCGCCTTCGGCGGTGCCGACCTCGTCAAGCAGTTGAACGCGACCGGCCCGGCGACCGAGGTCTCCGACCACTCCGCGGCCCCGAGCGCCGAGCAGGACGACAAGAAGGACGACGGCAGCGGGCTCGGTGTCTGGTGGATCGTCGGCGTCGGTCTGGTCGCCGGCATCGGCGTCGGCTTCCTGTTCAGCGGTCGCAACAAGAAGCAGCGACTGTGACCCGCCGTCGGACGCCCGCACCGGTCCTGCCCGTCCTGCTGGGTCTGCTGCTCCTCGTCGTCGGCGCGGGGCAGGCCCAGGCCGTCGGCTACCGCTACTGGTCGTTCTGGGACCTGACCGGCGGCACGTGGACGTACGCGACGCAGGGCCCGTCGACCGCGCGGCCGTCCGACGGCGACGTCCAGGGCTTCCGCTTCTCGGTGAGCGAGGACTCCCAGGACTCCGCGAAGCCGCGCGGCACCGCCCGCTTCGCCTCGATCTGCGCCAGGACCCCGGCGCGGGACGGCGAGAAGCGGGTCGCCCTCGTCCTCGACTTCGGCACCACCGCCGACGCACCGAACGGCGAGACGCCGCCCCGGCCACGTACGGCCTGCGCCCGTGTCCCGTCCGACGCGACGTCCGCGGACGCCCTCGCCGCGGTCGCCAAACCCCTCCGCTACGACAGCAACGCCCTCCTGTGCGCCATCGCGGGCTACCCGCGGACGGGCTGCGGCGAACAGGTCTCGTCCCACGACAACACCAAGGCCTCCGCAGCGGAGACCGCGACGCCCCAGCCGCACTCCTCCTCCCCGGCCCACCACGGTCCGTCGGCCGGCCTGCTGGCGGGCCTGGCCGCCGTGGCCGCCCTGGGCGTGGCGGCGGTCTGGCAGGCACGGCGCCGCAGGGGCTGAGCGATGACGACGGGCGAGAGCGGGTCGGTGGTCCGCGCCGCGGGCGAGCGTCCCGCACGGCGACGGGTGTTGCCCGTGGCGCCGAGGGCGTCCCGGTCCAACGCCCTGCACCCGGGCGCCTGGTGGATCTGGGCCCTGGGGCTGGGCACCGCCGCGTCCCGCACCACGAACCCGCTTCTGCTGGGCCTGCTGGTGGGCGTGGCCGGTTACGTGGTGGCGGCACGCCGCACCGAGGCTCCCTGGGCCCGTTCCTACGGCGCCTTCGTCAAGCTCGCTCTCGCGGTCCTCGGCATCCGCCTGGCCTTCGCCGTGTTCCTCGGCTCCCCCATCCCCGGCACGCACGTACTGCTCACGCTGCCCGAAGTCCCGCTCCCCCACTGGGCGCAGGGCATCCGGATCGGCGGCCGGGTGACGGCGGAGGGCTTGGTCTTCGCGCTGTACGACGGGCTGAAGCTGGCGGCGCTGCTGATCTGCGTGGGCGCGGCGAACGCGCTCGCGAACCCGGCGCGGCTGCTGAAGTCTCTGCCGGGAGCGCTGTACGAAGCGGGAGTCGCGGTGGTCGTCGCCATGACCTTCGCGCCGAACCTGATCGCGGACGTACAGCGGATGCGCGCCGCGCGCCGGCTGCGCGGGCGCCCCGACAAGGGGCTGCGCGGGCTGGTGCACGTCGGACTGCCGGTCCTGGAGGGCGCGTTGGAGCGTTCGGTCGCGCTGGCGGCCGCGATGGACGCGCGGGGCTACGGCCGCACCGCCGAGGTACCCGCCGCCGTCCGCCGGACGACCACGGTCCTCACGCTGGGCGGTCTGCTCGGCGTGTGCGCGGGAACGTACGGGCTGCTGACCGCCGAGGGCGGGAGTTACGGGCTGCCCGTGCTGCTCGCCGGGCTGACCGCGGCGCTCGGCGGGCTGTGGCTGGGCGGCCGCCGCTCGCTGCGCACGCGCTACCGGCCGGACGCATGGGGTACCCGGGCGTGGCTCGTCGCGGGCAGCGGGGTCGCGGTGGCGGCGCTGCTGATCGCCTCGGCCGCGTACGACCCGGCGGCGCTGACCCCGGGCGTCGTACCCCTGACGGCGCCCCGACTGCCCCTGTGGCCCGCGGCGTCGATCCTGCTCGGCCTGCTTCCCGCGTTCGTCGCGCCCGCTCCCCCGATCCCCGAGGAACCTTCATGATCCGCTTCGAGGATGTCTCCGTGACGTACGACGGGGCGGCCCGACCGAGCGTCCAGGGCGTGGACTTCGCGGTGCCGGAGGGTGAACTCGTGCTGCTCGTCGGCCCGTCGGGGGTCGGCAAGTCGACGGTGCTGGGCGCGGTGAGCGGACTCGTCCCGCACTTCACGGGCGGCACCCTGCGCGGCCGGGTCACGGTCGCGGGCCGTGACACGCGCACGCACAAGCCGCGCGAACTCGCCGACGTGGTGGGCACGGTGGGCCAGGACCCGCTGTCCCACTTCGTGACGGACACCGTGGAGGACGAACTCGCCTACGGCATGGAGTCGTTGGGGCTCGCCCCCGACGTGATGCGCCGCCGTGTCGAGGAGACGCTCGACCTGCTGGGCCTCGCGGACCTGCGCGACCGCCCCATCGCCACCCTCTCCGGGGGCCAGCAGCAGCGCGTGGCGATCGGCTCGGTGCTCACTCCGCACCCCCGGGTCCTCGTCCTCGACGAGCCGACGTCCGCCCTGGACCCGGCGGCGGCCGAGGAGGTCCTCGCCGTCCTGCAGCGCCTGGTCCATGACCTCGGCACGACCGTCCTGATGGCGGAGCACCGCCTGGAACGCGTCGTCCAGTACGCCGACCAGGTCGTCCTGCTCGCCGCGCCGGGCGCCGCCCCGCTGCTCGGCACCCCGTCCGAGGTGATGGCCGTCTCCCCCGTCCGCCCACCGGTGGTGGACCTCGGCCGCCTCGCCGGCTGGTCACCGCTCCCCCTGACCGTGCGCGACGCGCGGCGCAGGGCGGGGTCCCTGCGGGAGCGACTGGCCGGGGTGACAGCCGGGGCTGCCGCGAACGCCGCCACGCGCGGCATGGGCACGGGCCCGGCCTCACCCGGCCACGCCGTCGACGGCAGCACGGTCGACGGCAGCACGGTCGACGGCAGCACGGCGGCCCGGCGCGCGATCGCACCGGGCCACGACGACCCGGCCTCGGCGGACATGCCGCCCCGCCCCCGCCTGTTCCGGCTGCTCCGCGGGCGCACCTCCCACCCACCGGCAGCCCCGGCGCCGGTGGTCGCCGTGGCGTCCCTCGCCGTGCGCCGCGGTCGTGTCGAGGCGCTGCGCCGCGTCGATCTCGACGTCCGGCCCGGCGAGACCCTCGCGCTGATGGGCCGCAACGGCGCCGGGAAGTCCACGCTGCTCGGGGCGCTCGTCGGGCTGGTCGAACCGGCCGCAGGAAGCGTGCGGGTCGGCGGCGCGGTTCCGCACCGGACGGCGCCGCGGGACCTCGTACGCCGCGTGGGCCTCGTACCGCAGGAGCCGCGCGATCTGCTGTACGCCGACACGGTCACCGCCGAGTGCCGGGCGGCCGACGTCGACGCGGGCGCCGAGCCGGGCACCTGTCGGGCGCTGGTCTCGGAGCTGCTCCCCGGCATCCACGACGACACCCATCCCCGCGACCTCTCCGAGGGCCAGCGGCTGGCGCTGGCGCTGGCCCTCGTCCTGACGGCCCGGCCCCCGCTGCTGCTGCTCGACGAACCGACCCGCGGTCTGGACTACGCGGCGAAGGCCCGGCTGGTGGCCGTGCTGCGGGGGCTTGCCGCCGAGGGGCACGCCATCGTGCTGGCCACGCACGATGTGGAACTCGCCGCCGAGCTGGCGCACCGGGTGGTGATCCTCGCGGACGGCGAGGTGGTCGCCGACGGCCCGACCGCCGAGGTCGTCGTCGCGTCGCCGTCCTTCGCCCCGCAGGTCACGAAGGTGCTGGCGCCCCAGCAGTGGCTGACGGTCGCACAGGTCCGCGCCGCGCTGCCCGCGAGCGAGCCGGGAGCCGGACATGAGTGACGCCACCCGTTCGCCCCTGCCGAAGCCGCCCGGCGCGCAGGTCCGTGCCGTGCGGCTCGGCCCCCGTTCCGTCGCCGCCCTGGTCCTGGTCAGCGCCGTCGGGGTCGCCGGGATCGCCTGGCCGCTGTTCGCGGGGCCGGGTTCGCAGGTCAGCGCGCACGCACAGGACGCGCCCTGGCTGTTCGCGGGGTTGCTGGTGCTGCTGGTCGGGGTCGTGGCGGCGACGATCTCCGAGTCGGGGCTCGGGCCGAAGGCCGTGGCCATGCTGGGTGTGCTCGCCGCGACCGGGGCCGCGCTCAGGCCGCTCGGGGCCGGGACGGCCGGGATCGAGCCGATGTTCTTCCTGATGGTGCTGAGCGGGCGGGTGCTGGGACCCGGGTTCGGGTTCGTGCTCGGGTCGGTGACGATGTTCGCGTCCGCGCTGCTCACCGGCGGGGTCGGGCCGTGGATGCCGTTCCAGATGCTGTCCATGGGCTGGTTCACGATGGGCGCCGGGCTGCTGCCGGGCCCGGACCGGCTGCGCGGGCGCGGCGAGCTGGTGATGCTCGCCGGGTACGGATTCCTCGCGGCGTTCGGGTACGGCACCGTCATGAACCTGGAGGGCTGGCCCTTCATGGGCGCGCTGGCCTCGAACGTCGCCTTCGACCCGCAGGACACGGTCCCGGCGAACCTGGCGCGCTTCGTCGCGTACTGCCTGACGACCTCGCTCGGCTGGGACCTGGGCCGGGCCGTCGTCACCGTCGTGCTGACGCTCACGCTCGGGGCGACCCTCCTCAAGGCGCTGCGACGGGCCACGCGGCGGGCGGCTTTCGAGACGCCGGTCACGTTCGAACCCCGCTGAGCAGGGCGGCCCCGGAGACGCCGGTCACGTTCGAACCCCGCTGAGGACGGCGGCCCCCGAGACGCCCGTCACGTTCGGGCCCCGGTGCTCTGCGGCCCCGGTCACACCGCCCGGCCGCTCCGCGTGGCCGGCCGTGCGCGGTCCGTCAGGCGCGGGGTGAAGCGGCCCACAGGACCCACGTCACATACGAAGCGCGGTAGTAGCGCAAAGGTCTGGCATGGACGCGTCGAAACCCTGCCTGACCTGGGGTTTGAGAGCCAGATCACACGATGGACTTTCTACCTGTATGCGACCACCACTAGTAAAAGGGGTCATTGCGGACGGACTCCCGAACTGTTTCTCTGGAGCAGTCGCCAGGCGCCGACGTGCCCTCCCGGGCCGCGGCGCCGACGTATGTCCCCGACATACCGGCGACCCCCTGTCCCCGAAGAAAAGGTTCACTGTGTCCGTCTCCTTCATCCGCCGCATCGCTTCTCCGAAGAAGGCCCTCGCCGGTGCCGCCGTGGCCGTCGCCACCACCGGCATGGTGTTCGCTGCGGCGCCCGCCCAGGCCGCCACCAGCGAGGCCTCCTCCGCCCAGGCGATCGCGCACAAGATGATCCCGGACGCCGCGCAGTACAACGCGTTCAGCAAGATCGTCGAGCACGAGAGCGGCTGGGACGTCAACGCCACCAACGCCTCCTCCGGTGCCTACGGCCTGGTCCAGGCGCTGCCCGGCTCGAAGATGGCTACCGCCGGCTCCGACTGGAAGACCAACGCCAAGACCCAGATCAAGTGGGGTCTGGACTACATGAACGGCCGCTACGGCAGCCCGGCCGGCGCCTGGAACTTCTGGCAGGCCAACGGCTGGTACTGATCAGCCGAGCCACCCCCCGTACGCGAAGGCGGCGGCCCCCGATCCCCGGGGCCGCCGCCTTCCGCGCGTCACCCGTTCCGTACGGCGTCGCCCCGCGCAGCACCGCTCTTCACGGCGTCGAACCACCGCACCACCTCCGGCGCCGACACGCCGAATGACCCGAAGTGGTCCACGTTCCCCTGGTTCACCACCGGCACCCGCTTGCCGTGCGCGGCCAGCCGGTGCGCGCAGCTGCGTGCGTTCGCGAGGGGGACGTCGGTGTCTGCCGCCCCCGCGTACAGCCGCACCGGCACCCGGGGCTTCCAGTCGCAGACGTGGCCGTTGTCGCGCATCGCCGCCAGCAGGCCCCCGGTGGGGTGCCGCATCCTCTCGTAGAAGGCAGGCGTGAGCATGGCCTTCACCGTGTGCGGCAGCGCCTTGATGATGTCCTTCTCGTCGTGCTTGCCGTCGTACAGGCTCTCGACGCGGCTCGCGTACGGGGCGCGGAAGGCGTCGGCGGGGTTCTTGTAGATCGAGTGCAGCCTGCTCTGCGCGACCAGCCAGTACGACGTGTAGATCACACCGCTGACATTGTTGACCCGGCCGTCGTACAGCGCCGGGATCTCCTGGCCCTGCACGTCGTAGGGCCCGCTGACCGGCGCCAGCGCCTTCAGCCGGAAGTGCCGGTCCACCCCGCCCTGCAACGCCTGCCCGAGCGCCATCGCGACCTGGCCGCCCTGCGAGAAGCCCGTCGCGTAGACGTCGCCGGTGAGCGGCCGGTCCAGCAGCCCGGCAGCGGTGCGGGACGCGCGCAGCATGTCCACCGAGGCGGTCACCGAGGAGCGGGTGTCCATGTAGGGGTGGCGGCCCGGGCCCTCGCCGAGGCCCAGGTAGTCGGGCGCCGCCACCGCGCGGCCCGCCGTCGCGTTCAGGTACGACGGGATCCGCCCGAAGTCCTCGCCCGCGGAGGGCGCGTAGCCACGGTTGACCATCGTGCCGTGGGTGTCGGACACCAGGTCGAGATGGCGACCGCCGCCGACGGGGAGCGTGAACAGGCCGGTCGCGGTGGTGGGTTTGCCGTACGCGTCCACGGTCGCGTACGTCAGCCGGTAGGACCGCACGCCGTACCGCACACCGTCCGTGGCGATGTCGTGTCCGGCCAGGAACGCCCTGATCTGCCGGGCGTCGCGCGAGGCGACCGGCACGGCGGAGACGAGAGCGCCGCGCCACGCAAGGCCGTGTGACGCGAGGCCGTACGACGCGTGAGCCGCGTGGTCCTGCGCCGTCGCCCCGGGCACCGTCGCGATCCCCGCGGCCGCCACGAGCAGCGCGGCCGTCGTGGCGGCAAGCCCCTTCCTCGTACGCCGGTTGGTGCGTGTTCCCGTGACTTCGGCCGTCTTGCGCGCATCGTCGCTCATGCCATCGACGCTACGGACGCGCAGTTCGCCCCGCCATGCAAGAACCCCCCGTCTCCATGGTGGACTTGACACCACCCTTTTGCTCCCGGGGGTGGACTTGAGTCCCCCACGCCCCGCGGTCAACCGCTCCTGCGCTCACCCGGCTTCACGGATCCGCGGGGTTGCGGACACAATTCATGCGACGCAGTCCTATTACGCAGTTCCATTACCAAGAGGATCACGCATGATCACGCTCTCGAAGGAAGACGGCCCGGCGGACCTGGACGGGGTGACCCATCTGTCCATCGGTGTCTCCTGGGACCCCACCGCCGGAACCAGCGGCGGGCTGATGGGCAAGCTCCGCAGGCAGGCCGGCACCGACCTCGACCTCATCGCGATCGCGATGCAGGGCAAGGACCCGGTGCGGCTGGCGGGCCTCGACTCCCTGGACCCGCTGGGCAACGGCTCGTTGGTGCACAGCGGGGACAACCAGACCGGGCGCGGGGAGGGCGACGACGAGACGGTGACCGTCGCGTTCGCCGGAGTCCCGGCCAACGTCACGTCGATCGTGTTCGTCGCCGCCGCGTTCAAGAAGAGCAGCTCGTTCCAGAAGGCGCGGAACATCAGCTTCAAGGTGTACGACTCGACCGGGGGCACCTCCCAGCAGGTCGCCGACATCTGGCCGAGCCTGCTCAGCGCGGACAACGGCTGCGCCGTGGCCAAGGCGATCCGGGTCGACGGCGCCTGGAAGCTGGAGGTCGTCAACAAGACGGGGAAGATCAAGCAGGGCGACGAGCGGGACCTGATGCGCTTCGCGATGAACAAGTAGGCGACAGGCAGGCAGATGGCAGGCAACGGGAGATACGGGGCCGACCCGCGCGTCAGCCCCGTACCCCCGGCAACGCTCGCAACCGCTACAGCCGCTACAGCCGCTACAGCCGCTACAGCCGCTGGATGATCGTCCCCGTGGCCAGCGCCCCGCCCGCGCACATCGTGATGAGCGCGAACTCCTTGTCCCGGCGCTCCAGTTCGTGCAGGGCCGTCGTGATGAGCCGGGCACCGGTGGCGCCGACGGGGTGGCCGAGGGCGATCCCACCGCCGTTGACGTTGACCTTCTCCAGGTCCTGCTCGAAGACCTGCGCCCAGCTCAGCACCACCGACGCGAAGGCCTCGTTGATCTCGACCAGGTCGATGTCCTTGAGCGTCATCCCGGCCTTGCCGAGCACCGCGCGCGTGGCGTCGACGGGCCCGTCCAGGTGGAAGTGCGGATCGGTGCCGACCAGTGCCTGGGCGACGATCCGGGCGCGCGGGCGCAGCTTCAGGGCGCGCGCCATCCGTTTGGACGCCCACATGACGGCGCAGGCGCCGTCGGATATCTGTGAGGAGTTCCCCGCCGTGTGCACGGCGGTGGGCATGACCGGCTTCAGCTTCGCCAGCGCCTCCATGGAGGTGTCGCGCAGCCCCTCGTCCCGGTCGACGAGCCGCCACATGCCCTGCCCGGCCCGCTGCTCGTCCTCGGTGGTGGGGACCTGCACGGCGAACGTCTCGCGCTTGAACCGCTCCTCGGACCAGGCGATCGCGGCCCGCTCCTGCGAGATGAGGCCGAGCGAGTCGACGTTCTCCCTCGTCAGCCCCCGGCGCCGGGCGATCCGTTCGGCGGCCTCGAACTGGTTGGGCAGGTCCACGTTCCACTCGTCGGGGAACGGCTTGCCCGGCCCGTGCTTGGACCCGGAGCCCAGCGGCACCCGTGACATCGACTCGACACCGCAGCTGATGCCGACGTCGATGACTCCGGCCGCGACCATGTTGGCCACCATGTGCGACGCCTGCTGAGAGGACCCGCACTGGCAGTCGACGGTCGTGGCGGCCGTCTCGTAGGGCAGGCCCATGGTGAGCCAGGCGGTGCGCGCGGGGTTCATGGACTGCTCGCCGGCGTGGGTCACCGTGCCGCCGACGATCTGCTCGACGCAGTCGGCGTGGATGCCGGTGCGGCCGAGGAGTTCCCGGTAGGTCTCGCCCAGGAGGTAGGCGGGGTGGAGGTTGGCGAGCGCGCCGCCGCGCTTGCCGATGGGGGTGCGTACGGCTTCGACGATGACGGGTTCCGCAGCCATGGGGGTGCGTCCTCTCCCTAGGGCCCGTCCGGCGGAGCGGGCCCGGTCAACCCGCGCGGCGCGGGCGTCCCGGCCACCCGCCACGCTGAACTAGTACGCGTTCTAGTTCTGTGTGCAGTCTGCTGAGCGAACGCCTCGCGCCGCAAGGGTCGTGCAGCCTCCGAAGTCGTGATCTGCACGAATCCCGCACGGAATTGAGGCCGCCTTACCTCTTGCCTCTTGTAGAACCCGTTACTACCTTCACGACAATTCTCGATTCCTGATGGACCGTCAGAACAACCGTCAGAACACAGCCGGAGTCGCTCATGCCCTGTCCAGCGCTGCCCGACGGGTTCGACTTCACCGACCCTGATGTGCTGCACCACCGCGTGCCCCTCCCGGAGTTCGCCGCACTGCGCCAGTCCGAACCGGTCCGCTGGATCCCCCAGCCGCTGGGCCTCGCCGGCTTCCAGGACGAGGGCTACTGGGCCGTCACCCGGCACGCGGACGTCAAGTACGTCTCCACGCACCCGGAGCTCTTCTCCTCCACGCTCAACACGGCGATCATCCGCTTCGGCCCGCACATGGAGCGCGACGCGATCGACGCCCAGCGGCTGATCCTGCTCAACATGGACCCGCCCGAGCACACCCGGGTCCGCCAGATCGTGCAGCGCGTCTTCACCCCGCGCGCGATCCGTGCCCTGGAGGACAACCTGCGCTCCCGCGCCCACGCGATCGCGGCGAACGCGCGCGCCCGCTCCGGGCCCTTCGACTTCGTCACCGAGGTCGCCTGCGAACTGCCCCTGCAGGCCATCGCCGAGCTCATCGGCATCCCGCAGGACGACCGCGCCAAGATCTTCGACTGGTCCAACAAGATGATCTCGTACGACGATCCGGAGTACGCGATCACCGAGGAGGTCGGCGCCGAGTCGGCCACCGAGCTCATCGCCTACGCCATGAACATGGCCGCCGACCGCAAGCAGTGCCCGGCCAAGGACATCGTGACCACGCTGGTGTCCGCCGAGGACGAGGGCAACCTCGCCTCCGACGAGTTCGGCTTCTTCGTGCTGATGCTGGCGGTCGCCGGCAACGAGACGACCCGCAACGCCATCACGCACGGCATGCACGCCTTCCTCACCCACCCCGACCAGTGGGAGCTCTACAAGAGCGAGCGACCGGCGACGGCGGCCGAGGAGATCGTCCGCTGGGCCACCCCCGTCAACTCCTTCCAGCGCACCGCCACCCAGGACACCGAACTCGGCGGCAAGCTGATCAGGAAGGGCGACCGCGTCGGCATCTTCTACGCCTCCGCCAACCACGACCCCGCGGTCTTCGACGACCCCGACGTCTTCGACATCACCCGCGACCCGAACCCCCATCTCGGCTTCGGCGGCGGAGGCCCGCACTACTGCCTCGGCAAGTCCCTGGCGGTCCTGGAGATCGACCTGCTCTTCAACGCCGTCGCCGACGCGATGCCGGGCCTGACCCTCGCGGGCGACCCGCGCCGGCTGCGTTCGGCGTGGATCAACGGAGTCAAGGAACTCCAGGTCAGCGCGGGCTGACGCGCGCGGCAGACCCATCGCACTCGGGCCGACGGCATCCCGGCGCCGTCGGCCCGTCCCGCGCAGTAAACGTTTCGGTGCCGCTTCGCGTCTTCGACCATGAAATCCACAGCCCTGACACAGCCTGATGTCGAAGTCATCCAACGGAAATGCTGAGCCGTGGTCTCTGCCGAGCTGACCCCTGTCCGGCCGGACCGTGCGGCCACGCCCCGGAACGACCGCCTCCGCGCACTCTGGCTCCGGCACCGCGTCCCGCTCCTCGCCACGCTCCCCGCCCTCCCGCTGTACGCGGTGTGGTGGGCGTTCCTCGCCACCGGCGGCGGTGACCTCGCGGCCCAGGAGGCCTGGGCGCAGTTCGCGTCCCGGCACGGCGGATCGGCGTACAACCTCTTCTGGTACGGCGGCATGCACACCGCCAACTACAGCCTGATATCGCCGTATCTGATGGCCGCCGTCGGCGTGCGCACGGTCAGCGTGCTGTCCGGGCTTCTCGCCTCCTGGCTGGCCGCGGCGCTGATCACCCGGGCGGGGGTGCCGCGTCCGGCAGGCCCGGCGCTGCTCGCCACGCTCGCGCTGTGGTGCGACGTCGCCTCGGGCCGTACGACCTTCGCACTCGGCGTCGCCTTCGGCCTCGCGGCCTGTCTGCCGCTGGTCCGCGAGCGGCGCGCGGCGCCGGCCGTGGCGTACGCGGCGCTCGCGACGATGGCCAGCCCGGTCGCCGGACTGTTCCTGGTGGTCGTCGGGGCGGGGTATGCCGCCGTACGGGACCGGGTGCGCGCCTGCGCGCTGCTGCTGCCGCCCGTCGTGGTCGTCGCGGCGACCACCCTGTTCTTCCCGTTCACCGGGGAGCAGTTGATGCCGCTCAGCCGGATCTGGCCGCCCGTGCTGCTCGGGCTGTCCCTCACCGTGCTGGTGCCGCGCGACTGGCGGGTGGCACGGTGGAGCGGGGCCGTCTACGCGGCCGGGACCGTCCTCACGTATCTGATCCCCTCCCCCGTCGGCACGAACGTCGAGCGGTTCGCGGAACTGTTCGCACCGGCCGTGCTGCTCGCGGCGCTGCTCGCCCTGCCCCGGCTGCGGACGCTGCGGCGCAACGCGCTGATCGCGGCACTGGTGTTCTCGCTCGCCTGGGTCGGCAAGAAGACCGTCGACGACCTGGTGGTGTCGACCCGGGTCCCCAAGTGGGCCGCCGACACGCACGGCGTCATCCGCGCCCTGGACCGGCTCGGCGCCGCCCGCGCCCGCGTCGAGGTCGTCCCGGCCCGCAACCACCGCGAGGCCACCGCGCTCGCCCCGCACATGAACCTGGCCCGAGGCTGGAACCGCCAACTGGACATGGAGCGCGGCCGCCTCTTCTACGACGGCACGTTCTCGGCGGCGACCTACCGGGCCTGGCTGGACCGCTGGGCCGTCGGCTACGTGGTGCTGCCCGCGGGCAGACCCGACGGGTACGCCGAGGACGAGGCACGCCTGGTGGGCGACGACCGGCCCGGCTGGCTGGAGCCGGTGTGGCGGGACGCGAACTGGCAGGTGTTCCGGGTGCGTGCGGCGGTGCCACTGGTGTCCGCGCCCGCCACCGTCCTGCGCACCACCAGCGCCGAGGTCGATGTGCGGGTGCCGGGCTCCGGCGCGGTGACCGTGCGGATCGCGTACTCGCCGTGGCTGCGCGCCGCGGGCGGCTGCCTGGAGCGGGAGGGCGAGTTCACGAGGCTGACGGTGACCGCGCCGGGCGTGTACCGGATCAGCTCGGAGTACGGTCCTTCATCTGCGCCGTCGCCTCGCTGCTGACCTCGACGGGCTTCGCCGACGGCCGCGAGCGCGGGCCCTGGAGCAGGTAGGTGAGGCCGAAGCCCGCGGCGACGACGGTTCCTCCGCCCACCGCGTCGAGCACCCAGTGGTTGCCGGTCGCCACGATCGCCGAGACCGTGCAGAGCGGGTGCAGCAGGCCGAACGCCTTCATCCACCACCTCGGCGCCAGGATCACGATCACCAGACCGCACCACAGCGACCAGCCGAAGTGCAGCGAAGGCATCGCCGCGTACTGGTTCGTGAGCGCGGTCAGCGTGCCGTAGTCCGGCTTGGAGAAGTCCTGCACGCCGTGCACCGTGTCGATGACGCCGAGGCCCGGCATCAGGCGCGGCGGGGCGAGCGGGTAGAGCCAGAAGCCGACCAGCGCGAACAGCGTGGCGAAGCCGAGCGCCGAGCGCGCCCAGCGGTAGTCGGCGGGGCGGCGGACGTAGAGCAGGCCGAGCACGGTGAGCGGGACGACGAAGTGGAACGACTCGTAGTAGAAGTCGAAGAAGTCCCGCAGGAAGCCGACCTTGAACACCGCGTGGTTGACCCAGTGCTCGATGTCGATGTGCAGGAACCGCTCGATGGCGAGGACCTGCTCGCCGTGGTGTTCGGCGGTGGCCCGCCCACCGGAGTTCGTGCCGCCCGTCGCGGCAAGCCTGACCTGCTGGTACGCCGAGTAGCCGACGCGGATGAGCAGCAGCTCCAGGAGCAGGTTCGGGCGGGTGCGCACCCGGTGCAGGAAGGGCAGCAGCGGGACGCGCGACCAGCGGGCCGGGACGGGTTCGGCGAAGTCGGTGGGGATCGGCGCCCGGTAGTACTCGGAGGTCCGCGACAGGAACGGGACGACGGTGGCGGCGGCGAGCGCGGCGATCAGCACAACGTTGTCGCGCAGCGGGTAGAGCGACTCCATGTTCGGCAGCATCATCTTCGCGGGCAGCGTCATCACGAGGATCACCGCGACCGGCCACATGTAGCGGTCCGAGGCCTTCTTGCCGACACGGCCGACCACGGCGAGCAGCACCCACAGCAGCTGGTGCTGCCAGCTCGTGGGCGAGACGACGACCGCGACGCAGCCGGTGACCGCCACGGCGAGCAACAGCTGCCCGTCGCGTGCGTAGCGCACGGCGCGGCGCATCCCGAGGACCGCGACTCCCGTGCCGAGCAGCAGGAACAGGCCGATCTCCTGCGGCCCCGCCAGGCCGAACCGCAGCAGTGCCCCGTGCAGCGACTGGTTGGCGAGGCCGTCGGCGGCGCCGCCGAGGCCGACGCCCGCCAGGTGGTGCACCCAGTAGGTGTACGAGTCGTGCGGCATCGCGGCCCAGGCGAGCGCGGTGGACGCGGCGAAGGTGAGGCCGGTGGACGCGGCGGCGCGGCGGCGGCCGGTGAACCAGAGCAGCGGCGCGAAGAGCAGCACGGTCGGCTGGAGCGCCGCCGCGAGGCCGATCAGCACGCCGCTCGCCCGTTCCCCGCGCACCGCGAAGCAGCCGAGCAGCACGAGGAGGACCGGGATGATGCTGGTCTGGCCGAGGTAGAGCGTGTTGCGCACCGGCAGCGACAGCATCAGCAGGCTGATCGCCACGGGCGCGCCGAGCAGGGCGGTGCGCCGGGTCACGGGCTGTGGCAGGGCGCGGGCGGCGACCACGCCGAGGGCGACGACCAGCAGCAGCGTGCCGAAGGTCCAGCCCCAGCCGAGGGCCTGTTCGGCCGACCGGGTGAGTGGCTTGAGTACGAGTCCCCCGAAAGGGGTGCCGGTGAACCGCGTCGAGTCGTACAGAGACCCCTTCACATGCAGGACGCCGTCCGTGCCGACCCAGGTCTCCAGGTCCGTCAGACGCTCCCCTTTCGGGGTGCCGAGAACGGCAGCGACCTGCCGTACGGCCAGGAGGGCGACGATCAGCCACAGTCCGATGCGCATCGCGCGCAGCTGCGCTTTCACCGGTCCTGCCGTCCCTGCTCCGAAGGCACTGCCCGCTGGTCCACCGTGCTCCACGTTCGCCACGCCCCGTCGGCCCTCCCGCCCCGCTCGTCCCGTATGTCGCACCCGTCCGGTTCCTGCCCGAACCATATAGAGGCTCGCACCACCTCCGGGGGGAGACGCAGGCAACCCCCGCTTCACCTGACGTCTTCCCTGCTTTTGTCCGAATGACGATAGTGCGCGAAGGTTCCCCGTCCTCCGCGGCAGGCTGGAACCACCGCTTCCGACGTGTCGTCTGAGATCTTGTTCGCCGGCGCGGAGACAGGCGCAGGGACAGGCACAGGGACAGCGGCAGGAACAGTGAAGTAACGGGGAAGGGTTCCGGGATGTTTCGGGGGATACGAGCGTTTCTGTCATTCTTTGCGCGAGGAGGGGCGCGCAAGGGCGCACGCGGCCGGGTACTGGCGGTCGTGACGGCGCTGCTGGCGCTCCAGGTGGGGTCGCTGATCGCGCCGGCGTACGCCTGCGGATGCGGGGCGATGGTGCCGGACCGGGACCGTCACGTGTCGGTGGGCCGCGAGATGTCCGTCGTGCGCTGGGACGGCCGCCAGGAGCAGATCGTGATGCGCCTGACGGTCGCCGGGGACGCGCGTACGGCCGCGTGGATCATGCCGGTGCCGCACCGCGCGACGGTGAAGCTCGGCGACAGCGCCCTCTTCGACACGCTCGGGACGGCGACCGAGCCCGAGCACCGCGCCCGCCCGTACTTCTGGCCGCGCGACGGCGACTGGCCCTTCGACGACACGGACACCTCCTCGGCCGCCCCGGGTGACGGCGCGGGGTCGTCGTCGGTGAACGTCGTGGGCCGTGAACGGCTCGGCCCCTTCGACGTGGCCCGGCTCACCGCCAGTGACTCCGGTGCGCTCGGCGACTGGCTCTCCGACAACGGCTTCAGGCTCCCGGCCCGCCTGGACCGGGCCCTTCGGCCGTACGTCGACCAGGGCTGGGAGTACGTGGCGATCCGGCTGGCCCCGGAGAACAAGGAGACACCGCTGGGCGGCACGCTCGACCCGCTCCACCTCACCTTCGCGAGCGACACGCTCGTCTACCCGATGCGGCTCTCCCGACTCGCCCAAAACCCTCAGTCGCTGGGCCTGTACGTCCTCGCCGCGCACCGCATGGAGCCGAGCTCGGCGATCGGCGGCTCGGCTCCGCAGCTCGTGTACGCGGGTCGCGTGAAGGCGAAGTCCGGGCCGCTGGCCGCCCTCACCTCAGGCGGCACGGACTTTCTCACCGCCATCGACCAGGAGTTCCCGGTGCCGTCGCGGATCTCCGGCGACCACGAACTGCTGCGGACGGCGGGCGACGCCACCTACCGCCGGGTGATCTACGACGACGAGCTCCTCACCGTGGCCGGCGTACCGGCATGGCTGCTGACGGTCGGCGGCGCGCTCGCAGTGGTGATCGTGGTGGTAACGGTGATCGCCGTACGGATCCGGCGGCGCCCGATCCCGCCTCCGCCGCCGGTGTACGCGCCTCCGCCGATCGGCTGACCCGCCGGGGGCCGGGACCGGAAAAGCGGCTGACAACCGGTTCCGTGCGGGTTAAATTCAGCACGACAACTAGTTAGCCGACCTAAGTAGACAGTCAAATCAAGTTCGCCGGGTCACGGAAGCCGACCGGCGGACCGACGGTGACACAACCCGGTGCAACGAAAGGCACGGTGCATGAGCGAGTCGCAGCTCTGGAACGACGTCGACGACTACTTCACCACCCTCCTCGCCCCCTCCGACGACATCCTCACCGCGGCACTGCGCGACAGCGACGCGGCCGGGCTCCCGCCCATCAACGTCGCGCCGAACCAGGGCAAGCTGCTCCAGCTCCTCGCCCAGCTCCAGGGTGCGCGCCGCGTCCTGGAGATCGGCACGCTCGGCGGGTACAGCACGATCTGGCTCGGCCGCGCCCTTCCGGCCGACGGCCATCTGATCACCTTCGAGTACGACCCCGGCCACGCGGAGGTCGCCCGCGGCAACCTCGCGCGCGCGGGCCTCGACAAGATCTCCGAGGTGCGGGTCGGCGCGGCCCTGGAGTCGCTGGCGAAGCTGGCCGACGAGGACCCGGAGCCGTACGACCTGGTCTTCATCGACGCCGACAAGGTGAACAACCCGCACTACGTCGAGTGGGCGCTCAAGCTGACCCGCCCGGGCAGCCTGATCATCGTCGACAACGTCGTCCGCGGCGGCGCCGTCACCGACCCGGACAGCACCGACCCCAGCGTGCGGGGCACCCGGGCCGCACTCGAACTGATCTCCACGCACCCGAAGCTGAGCGGCACGGCGGTGCAGACGGTGGGCAGCAAGGGGTACGACGGGTTCGCGCTGGCCCGCGTGCTGCCGTAGGCCTCAGGCTTCGTGGTAGAAACCCACGTTCACGCTGCGCGGCCCGGTGCGGTCCAGGATGACGAGTTCGCCGGAGCTGCCGGCGGGAAGCTTCGCCGTACCGCCGTAGGGAAGGGGCTGGGGCTGCCCGCCGCCGAGCGTCAGCCGTACCTCCGAGGACGGCTCGGGGTGCGAGCCGCGCAGCCATGTGACCTGCCAGGTCCCTTCCGGGCCGCAGAGGAACTCCAGGTGCACCCGGGAGACGAACAGCCAGTCGTCGGGGGTCGCGAGTCGGCACACGGCCCGGTCACGTCCCACCCGCAGCATGGCGCCGGGGTCGCTCGGTGCGTCGGCCATCAGCATCCCGGCCGTCGCACCCGCGTCCGCCCCGGCGAGCGAGGCCATGGTGAGTTCGAGCAACGCGCGCTCCTTCAACAGATTCCAGCTGGTCCGCCGGTCCGATTGTCCCGGTGCGGCGCACAGTTGACGCACCGCCGCCGCATGATAATTCGACAGATCGCCCCACCGCGGCCTGTTTGTCCATCCGGGTCTCGAATCCGGTAGCAGATCCACGTGACGGAAGCACTGACGGAAGCACTGACGCACGCGGCCGGGGGGGGGGGGGGGGGGGGGGGGGGGGGGGGGGGGGG